>JAYUUX010000023.1:0-2774 GCA_043754645.1 Verrucomicrobiales bacterium
GCCGATGTGCGAGACGAACACGAAGCCCTTGCCGTCGTTGATGCCGAGCGGCGCACGCGCGCCGGAGGGTTTTGCGCCGTGAGCCTGCTGCAAGACCACCCGCCGGTAGTGCTGGCCTTCCGTCGTCTTGATGTCGTAGGGCGCGGTGCGCGACAACCGGGCGAGACGCTCGAACAGGTTTTCCATTTCCTCCGCCGTGAGCAGGTCATCGGTTTTGCCGCGGCCGGTGGGCACGAGTTGGAAGACGCTCCAGAGCGCGGGGCGAATTTCGTCGAGCAGGCGGACGAACTCGTCGAACTCGCCCAGGTTCTGGCGGGTGAAGGTGGTGTTGATCTGGATCGGGATGCCGGCCAGCGCGGCGTTGGCGATGGCTTCCTTGGTCCAGTTCCAAGTGCCCGGCACGCCACGGAATTGGTCATGCGTTTCGCGGCTGGCGCCGTCGAGGCTCAGGGAAATTCGTTCCACGCCGGCTTGCTTGAACGCGTCGAGATTGGCCGCCGCCAATTCCGGCGTGGCGCTCGGGCTGAGACTCACGCGCAAGCCGCGATCCGTGGCGTGGCGGATGAGCGATTCGAGATTGAGCCGGCGGATGGGATCGCCGCCGGTCATGACGAAGAGCGTCGGGCGGCAACGTTCGACCTGTTCGATGAAGCGAAACGCCTCCCCGGTGTTCAGTTCGAGCGGATGCCGGCTCAGGTTGGCCTCGGCGCGGCAATGGCGGCAAGCGAGGCTGCAGGCGCGCGTCACTTCCCAGATGACGATGAAGGGCCGGTCGTCGAAGTCGAATTTCATCTGAGTGCAAGCTTGGCGCCAGCGGCATGGGCGAGCTTTGACCTGCATCAACCCCGGCCCTGGTTGTGCGAGTGTGCGGCGAACGTGACGTTGGTCAAAGAATCGGGACGCACCTCCGCCGACTATGCGCTGGAGCATGGAGTCGCGCCCGCCATGCTGCGGGAACTGGGCCGCACCTAAACTGACAACCAACCATGAACATGAAAATGCAAACCAGCCGAATCACCACCACCTTGTGCGCGGTGTTGCTAGCCGGAGCGGCCCTGGCCGCTGAAACCGAAGTGAAAAAGAACGGCCCCAAGCCGGTCGATCCCTCCATCCAGGGGGAGGAGAACGCGGTGTTGACGCAGCCGCCGTTTGTGCCGCCGCCGATCAAACGGACCCACGCCACGAAAGTGACCGTGCGGCTCGAAGTGCGCGAGGTGGTGAAGAAGTTGTCCGACGGCGTTGAGTATCTGTTCTGGACGTTCGGAGGCGATGTGCCCGGCAGCTTCATCCGCATCCGCGAGGGCGATCTGGTGGAGTTTCATCTGGCCAATCATCCGTCGAGCAAGATGCCGCACAACATCGACCTGCATGCTGTCACCGGGCCGGGCGGCGGCGCGGCTTCGTCGTTCACGGCGCCGGGGCATGAGTCGCAGTTCTCGTTCAAGGCGATCAATCCGGGCCTCTATGTTTATCACTGCGCGACCGCACCCGTCGGCCTGCACGTGGCCAACGGCATGTATGGGTTGATCCTGGTGGAGCCCAAGGAAGGGATGCCTCCGGTGGACAGGGAATACTACGTCATGCAGGGCGACTTCTACACGATGGGCAAGTTCGGTGAGGAAGGCTTGCAGATGTTCGACCAAAACAAGGCCGTGGACGAGCGCCCGACCTACGTGGTGTTCAACGGCTCAGTGGGCGCGCTGGTGGGCGACAAGGCGATCACGGCGAAGGTCGGCGAGAGCGTGCGGCTCTACATCGGGAACGGTGGGCCGAACCTCATCTCCTCGTTTCATGTGATCGGTGAAATCTTCGACAAGGTCTATGCCGAGGGCGGCATCAAGGTGTCGCAGGAGCAGGTCCAGACCACTCTGGTGCCGGCGGGCGGATCGACCATGGTCGAGTTCAAGACCGAAGTGCCGGGCACTTACATCCTGGTGGATCACTCCCTCTTCCGCGCATTCAACAAGGGCGCGCTCGGCATGTTGAAAGTGTCCGGGCCGGAAAACCTGCTCGTGTATTCGGGCAAGGAAGTGGACGCCGTGTATCTGGGACGCCAGGCCGAGGCGGGCTCGGAAGCCGAGAAGAAAGTCGCCGCGCTCCAAATCCAGATGAAGGAGGCGATCAAGGCCGACCCGAAGATTACCAGTCTGACCAAGGAGATCCAGATTGCCAAGGGCAAGTCGGTCTACATGCAAACCTGCTTCGTCTGTCACCAGGTGAACGGCGAGGGCATACCGGCGCAGATCCCGCCGCTGGCCAAGTCGGATTACATGACGGCGGACAAGTTTCGCGCCGTGCGCAACGTTCTCTTCGGCCAGACGGGCGAGGTCGTCGTGAATGGCAAGACCTACAACGGCACGATGATCCCGTTGAACTACCTGTCGGACGAAGACATCGCCAACGTGGTGACCTACGCGTTGAACAGCTTCGGCAACTCTGGCAACGTGGTGAAACCCGAGGAGGTGCGCCGCATCCGCAGCGAGGCACCGCCCCCGGCCGCGAATCAGTTCGAGTAAAGCAGCCGCCATGAAACGCCAGACCAACCATCCTGTTGAGCCTCGCACTTTTTGTTGTGCTGGCGGGTTCATTCGCGGCCCGTGCGCAGGAACGGCCGGCCGGGACTCCACCAGCGGGGATGACGCTGGTGCCGGCCGGTCGTTCCACGCCGCGGTTCCGCGGGAGCGGCTCCGCAGGCGCCAGGGACACCGCCAATTTTCCCGCCTTCATGTGCTACGGATTCCGCCGCAGCCTCAAGGCAAGCTACACCGTCCACA
>JAYUUX010000024.1:0-2328 GCA_043754645.1 Verrucomicrobiales bacterium
GGAGAACGGAGCCGCCGAGCAGGACGCAGTTGGTTCCGACGAACGTGTAGGCTCCGATGCTCACCGGCTCACTCGACTGGCGTCCGAGGGTCACGTCGATGCTGTGCGTGAGGATCTGGGTGGCAAAGCCGGCGACGGTGGCGCATTCGCCGACGGTGACCGTGTTCGTGCAGTCGATGATGTGCCGGTTTGTGAAGGCCGAGTGCCGTTTCATCACGAGGGCGGGCCGTCGATCCGGTTGGTGCGCGAAGTATCGGGTGTCGCCCTTGGGAAACCCGGTGATCCAGTTGCCACGGCCGATGAAACTCGAATCCTCCATCTCGACCAGTGCGAGCCCTTTGCACACGGTCAGGTGGTCGATCGTGGTGCGAGGACCCATGGTCAACATTTCGGGATAGACCCATGCGAGGCCGATTCGGGCCGTGGGATCGATGTGATAGCCGAAGCACCATCCGAGGAATCGACGTTTCAACGCCCAGGGCAGGGGAACCAGCAGCAGCTTCAGGATGAATCTCATCGGGAGGTCAGCACCATGCGGTAGGCCGCGATGTATTCTTCGATCATCCGTCCGGTCCCGAACCGCTCGACGTTGACGAAACCCGCCTTCACCACTGCGCCGCGCCGGGTGGTGTCACAGAGCGACAGGATGTCTTCGGCATAGCCAGCCTCGTCCTTTGGATCCCGGATCAAGGCACCGGGGCCGGCAACCTCGGGGAGCGAAGTGCGGTCGCTGGTCATGACCGGGCAGCCGCACGCCTGGGCTTCGATCACCGGCCAGCCGAACCCTTCCGATGTCGAAGGAAAGAACAGCGCGAACGCCCGGTTGTAGAGCGCCTCCAAAACCGGATCCGCGACGTTCGTCACCGACACGACACGATGGCCAATGCCAAGGATTTGGACGAGCCGTTGCTGTTCGGCGGTCAAAGGACCGCCCGCGAATACCAGCAGGCCGGGCCATTGCAGATGAACACGGGCGAAGGTTCGCAGGACCGTTTCCCGGTTCTTTCGGACCAGGCCGGATCCGACATGCAGAATGAACGGCGTTGATCCGTTCAGTTGGGGAATCCCCGACACGCGCCGGAGGGACTCGTCAGCTGGGAGCGGAGCGAAAGTGCCGTTCTGTCCGAGAAGGATTGTTGCAAGGCGCCCGGGGTAGTTCGGCAACAGTTTTTTGAAATCGCTCTCCGTGGCGCGGGAGTCGCAGACGACCGCACCGGATTTGGCCAAGCTCCTGAGGATCCACTTTTGGAGAACCTTGCCCATGCGGCTCGCGGGGCAATCGACGTCTTCCCCGAACGCGCCCCGCACCGCGAGGAGATCGTGGCAGGTGACCATCGTCTTTCTATTGGCCAGGGTGGCCGCATACATCGCGTTGGAATGGTCGCAGACGTGGACGATGCAACCTGGCGGGAGCCGCTTCGCCCTTCTCCGGAGCGTCCGTGGGAACAGGATGAACTTGTCGAGATAGGCCAACCACTTTCCCAGGCCTGACCCCGAACTTCTCGTCCCCAGAAAACGCGGCGACGGAGCAACGCTGGAAACGGGCAAGCCTGCGGAAACGATCCCGTTTTCCATCATCGCGGCGAATCGAAGCATGCTTTCCTGCCGGTCCGGTGGATAGTTGCCGACCAGCAGGATCGAGAGTTCAGACGGATTCATTGCCTCGTTTGATCCCGGGACGGACGACGAATGCGCCGGGTTTCACAGGCGCGCCTTGGATTGGATCGGTTTTTGGTGCCACCCGGGAGATCGGCATCCGCGGGTTCGGGCTCCGCCCTGGAACCTTGGTCGAACCGCCGGAGTGGATGGCGAATGCCCCGGGTTGGACGGACGGGTATTCTTCCTCGGCGAACCCGGGAATGCGGGTGGCCGGTTCCGGAGCTGGTCCGGCGTCGGTTGCCTTGCCGAGGCGCTTTGGGTAGGTCCCGAAAATCGGCTTTCCATCATGTCTCGGAAGAGCCCCTCGGAGCGAGAATACGCCCGGCTTGAGCCCGTTCTCTGTCTGGATCGTGGCATCGGCGGGAGCGGTTTCAGCGGCGCTTTGGGGAGCGGCGGAATCCGTCGGCGAGAATCGCGTCTCTTCGTAAGGGATGTTCAGTGCGGCAAGGCAAAACCCCGTAAGCAACACGGCTCCGCCCAGTGTGGTGGGCTGGCCGAACTGCCCTAGGACAAGTATCTGGACGCCGGATCCCCACAGTGCGAGAGGAAGAAGGTTTCCGGCTCTCGCGGCGCGGAAGCTTTGGAGCAGGAGCCAGGCTCCCAAACCCGCGCGCGTGAACATGAAGGCCAGACCCAGGAACGGCCCGGACTCGCTGACCGTTCGAAGCC
>JAYUUX010000025.1:0-2349 GCA_043754645.1 Verrucomicrobiales bacterium
TGCGGACGCTCGCCGCGCATCCGGTCGACTACCTCGTCGTGCCGCGCATGCTGGCCATCCTCATCGCGATGCCGTTGCTGACGGCCGAATCGATCTTCGTCGGAATCCTCGCCGGCTACCTCGTAGGAACACAGCTCCTAGGAATCGACCCTGCGTATCTCTGGCACAATGCGGTGCGCTACACCGGCATCGAGGACATCGGCGCCGGCTTCATCAAGACCTTCGTCTTTGGCGGGCTGATCGGGATCATCGGCTGCCAGAAAGGCCTGAGCTGTCCTCAGGGCGCCGAGGGCGTCGGCAAAGCCACGACCGAAGCGGTGGTTTTTGCATCCATCTCGATCCTTGTGACGAACTTCTTCCTCACCATGGTCCTTAACCGACTTTTTGACTGACGCCATGATCGAGGTGCGCCATCTCAGGAAGTCGTTCGGCCCCCAGACGGTGCTCGACGACGTGAACCTCGTCATCGAATCCGGCACGGCCGTGGTCATCATCGGCGCGAGCGGCGGCGGCAAGAGCGTCCTGCTCAAGCATCTCATCGGCCTGATGATGCCGGACAGCGGGGAGGTCCTGATCGACGGCCAGAATCTCGTCGGCCTGAACGAACGCCAGCTTCTTCAAGTCCGGCACAAGTTCGGTCTCGTTTTCCAGATGGCGGCCCTATTCGACTCCATGACCGTGGAGGAGAACGTCGGCTTCGTCCTCGACCGGGAACGGAAGCTGACCCGGGGCGAGATCGACCGCCGCATCGCGCGCGTGCTCGAACTGGTCGACCTCGGCGGAACCCAGAAGAAGAAGCCCGCGGAACTTTCCGGCGGCATGCGCAAACGTGTCGGACTGGCCCGAGCCATCATCTACGAACCGGAGGTCGTCCTCTACGACGAGCCGACGACCGGCCTGGATCCCATCGTCTCGGACAGCATCGACAAGCTCATCATCCGCGTGCAGCAGGAACTGAAGATCACCTCGGTCGTCGTGACCCACGACATGCGGAGCACACGACGCGTGGGCAGGACCGTGTTCCTCCTCCATCAGGGCCGCATCCACGTCACCGCCTCCCCGGAAGACCTGTTCGCGTCGACCGACCCGATTGTCCACCGCTTCGTCAACGGAATCTCCGACGAGAAGCAGATCGATTTCACCCCATGAACGACTCCCGCAAGAACCTGTCCGTCGGCATCTTTGTCCTCGTCGGCATCGTGTTGACCGCCGTGCTCATGATCGCCTTCAGCCGGGGCAAGCTTTTCTCCACCGGCTCCTACGCCCTGACCCTCAAGGCCGTCAATGTCGGCGGCATCAAGATGAAGGCGCAGGTCCAGATGGCCGGCGTCGTCGTCGGGCATGTGAACTCCATCGAACTCGCCGCCGACGGCAAGAGCGTCTCCATCGCCATCGGCATCGAGAAACGGTTCCTGATCTACGGCGACGCCGTGTTCGGCATCGATGCGTCCGGATTCCTCGGCGACCAGTTCGTCTCCATCAAACCGACGGCCAACGCCAAGCCCCTGTTGAAGGACGGCGACCATGTGACCTGCGAGGAACCCTTCAATCTCCAGGACACGGCCCGGGCGGCGGCGGGCTTCATCAAACGGCTCGATGCGACCGCCGCCCGCCTCAACGACGCGATCACCCGCGTAGACGAGATGGTGCTCAACAAGGAGACGCTGACCAATGTCGCCTTCACCTTCCGCAACCTCCGGGCCGTCTCCGACCGCGCCATCGTGGCGATGGACGGTGTCGACTCCATCATCCAGACCAACCGCGAACCCATCGCCATGGCCATCACGAACCTGCTGACCTTCAGCACCGAATTGAACAACGTGATCGCCCGCCTCGACTCCGTCGTCGCCACGAACGCCGCCGCCGTGAACGCCACGATGACCAACTTCCAGGCGACCAGCGACACGCTCAGGGAAATCGTCGAAGGCATCCAGCAGGGGCAGGGGACCGTCGGCGGCCTGCTCAAGGATCCGGCCCTGAAAAACCAGCTGAGCCAGGTGGCCAGCAACATGGTGATCCTCTCCGGCAATCTGAGCCGTTACGGCATCCTCTACAAACCCAAGGAAGGCCGCGTCCTCCAGACCACCGGCACGTTCAACTACCCGCCGAAATCGATCCGCTGATCCTTCGGTTCCCTTCAGCCCCGTTCCAGATCGGCCGACTCATCCTCGGACGATGAACACCTGGGTCATACGAGTTTTTTTCATGCTCCTGTGCACCGCTGCCGGCTTCAGCATCAGCCAGGTGCGTCCCGATCTTTTGAACCATCCCGGGCGCGCTTGCCTGATCGGCTTCGGGTTCGGCGGATTGATTGTCGGGAACGACGAGGTGCTGAAGGGGTTTTCCATC
>JAYUUX010000026.1:0-5246 GCA_043754645.1 Verrucomicrobiales bacterium
GCGCCAGTTTCTCCTTCCCACCGTGGAGTGATTCGCGTTTATTCGCGGCCTCTTTTTTAACTATGAAAATCGTACTCGCATACTCCGGCGGCCTCGACACCTCGGTGCTGCTCTCCTGGATCAAGGACACCTACGGCAACGCCGAGATGATCGCCTTCTGCGCCAACATCGGCCAAGAAGACGAGCTCAAGGGTCTCAACGCCAAGGCCAAGAAAACCGGCGCATCGAAGATCTACATCGACGACCTCCAGGACGAATTCGCCAGCGACTTCATCTACTCGATGCTCCGCGCCGGCGCGATCTACGAGGGCCAATACTTCCTCGGCACCAGCATCGCCCGCCCGCTCATCGCCAAGCGCATGGTGGACATCGCCCGCGCCGAGGGGGCCGATGCCATCGCGCACGGCGCCACCGGGAAGGGCAATGACCAGGTCCGTTTCGAGCTCACGGCCGCCGCGCTCGCGCCCGAACTGCAGATCATCGCCCCGTGGCGTGACGCGCGTTACCGCAAGGATTTCCCCGGACGCCAGGCGATGATCGATTACTGCGCCGCGAAGGGCATTCCTGTCCAAGCCAGCGCCAAGAAGCCGTATTCGATGGACCGCAATCTCCTGCACATTTCCTACGAGGCCGGCATTCTCGAAGACCCGTGGTATGACAGCTTCGATCCGAAGAAGAATCGCGATTACTTCACCACGCTCTCCGTGCTGCCTGAAGACGCGCCGGACAAGCCCGAGTTCGTCGAACTCGATTTCGTGAAGGGCGATTGCGTGGCCGTGAACGGCAAGAAGCTTTCCCCGCTCGCCGTGATGAAGTTCCTGAACAAGCTCGGCGGCAAACACGGCGTCGGCCGCGTGGACATGGTGGAGAATCGCTTCGTGGGCATGAAGAGCCGCGGCGTTTACGAGACCCCGGGCGGCAGCATCCTGCACTACGCGCATCGCCAGATGGAAAGCCTCACGATGGACCGCGAAGTCATGCACCAGCGCGATGCGTTGATCCCGAAGTACGCCGAGCTGGTTTACAACGGCTTCTGGTATGCGCCCGAGCGTCTCGCCCTCCAGGCCTACGTCGAGGAGAGCCAGAAGAACGTCACCGGCACCGTGCGCGTGAAGCTCTACAAAGGCGGCCTCTACGTCGCCGGCCGCAAGTCGAAGTTCAGCATGTATAACCCGCACATCGCGACGATGGAGGCCGACCCGACCAAGGCCTACAACCAAGACGACGCCACGGGCTTCATCCGCCTGAACGGCCTGCGCCTGCGCGTGAACAGCACCGTCAACGGTGCGAAGAACCTGAAGGGCTGAGCCACTTTCGGTGCCCCGCTGCCGCCTTCCAATCCGACCGTCCCCAGCTATCTTTGAGCCATGACTTGGCAGGCCAACATCGCCCAGTGGAGGAAGCTCAAACCGGCGGAGCGCAAAGCGCGCCGATGGGCAGACGTTCCGCGACAAGTCGCGGCCAGCATGGCGTTTGAAGGTGAACCAGTGGATCTCGAATGGCTGAAGGCTCTACACAACCGCCGAACGCCACGCGCTTCGTAGAAACGACACGTGGCATCCTGTCGTATGCGCAGTTGGCGCCGCTGCTTGGCGAGCGCGTGCTGCGAGTGCAGGAGGATCTCGAGGATTCAGCCTTCGCGGACTCCCCTCTGGATGAACATCTCCTCCAGGAACTGCACCGCCGGATCTGCGGGGACCTGATTCCCGACTGGGCCGGCCGGTTCCGGTTGATCGAAGTTCAGGTCGGACAGCACGCACCGATTTCGCCACATCGAGTGCCGGCCCAGATTCGCGACTACTGCGCTGATTTGGCCGTCCGCATGGGAGGTATCTCATCCGATGCATCACTTCTGGAAACTCTGGCCTTCGCCGAAGGCCGACTGCTTTCGATTCACCCGTTCACCGACTTCAACGGTCGAATAACCCGGCTGTTCCTCTGCGAAATCCTTCGCCGCCTGAACTTGCCTCCGGTCGAACTGGCACCGTCGAATCCCGCCGCAACTCAACACTATCTCTCAGCCTTGCGCTCGGGAGACCGGCTGGACTGGGGACCCTTGATCGAGTTTTGGAAGAGCCGTTTTGAAAATGCATGACATCTCGGCCGGCATCTCCGTCGGGATCGACATGAGCCAGCACCTCGTCGCCCGTCAGCACCGCGCGCCAGATGGACTATGACTGGCAGCGCCCGCCCGCCTGAGCGAAGGTCCCGCCACCTTTCACCCATGAACTGGAAACGCTTTCTCCGGAGAACCCTTTGGACCTTGGGAGCCGTCGCGCTGTTGCTCGCGACGATCGCCGGCGCAGGCTGGTGGTATTTCCATCCCAGCGTGCAGCGCACAAACGCCATCGCCTACGGGCAACGCGATGGACAGGCGCTGGCAATCGACGTCCTGCGGCCTGCAAATCCAAACGGCCTCGGCGTTCTCCTTCTGGTGAGCGGCGGCTGGAAGTCCGGCAGTCCCGGCTCGTTCCAGGAATGGATCGCGGCGCCGTTGCTGCGCCGCGGCTACACAGTGATCCCGGTCTACCATGTCTCGCGGCCGAAGGCGTCGATCATGGAGATCGTCGAGGACATGAACCGCGCGGTGCGCTTCGTCAGGCATCATGCGAAGGACTACGGCATCGATCCGCAGCGGCTCGGCATCACGGGCGGGAGCGCGGGCGGACATCTGGGCCTGATGCTCGCGACGCGCGGCGGCCCGGGCCATCCGGACGCCACGGATCCGGTGGACCGCGAGACCAGCGCCGTGCAAGCCGTCGCCATCTTTTATCCCGTCACCGACTTCCTGAATCTGGGCAAGTCACGCGAGAACCCGGGCGATGGCGGACCCCCGAAGAGCTACGCCGACGGGTTCGGTCCCGGGGCGACCAACATGCCGGCGTGGAAGCTCGTCGGCCGTGAGATGTCGCCGATCTACCACGTCACTTCGAACATGCCACCTGTGCTCATCCATCACGGCGATGCGGATACGCTCACGCCGCTCGAGCAGTCGGAGTGGTTCCAGACGGCTGCGCGCAAGGTGGGCCGCGAAGTGACCGTCAAGGTGCATCCCGGCGGAGACCACGGCTGGCTGACGATGCCCTGGGACATCCGCCAATTCGCCGTCTGGTTCGATGAGCATTTACGTCGGTGAAATGGCGACGCAAGTTACCGCTGGAGGATCACCGTTCGTTTCCATTTCCCTTCCCCGGTTTGTCCGGCTTCTACTCCGCGCATGCCCAAATGGGCCAAAACCCTCATCGCCGTCCTTCTGCTGCCGTTCTGCATCGGCGCGGTGAAGGCATTGATCCTCGTGGTCGGTCGCACGGGGCGGGCGGATTCCGTGTGGGTGGCGCTGCTGGGCGGCGTGGCCTGCTGGATCGTGGTCTTCGTCACGCTGCCCAAGCCGATGTGGCTCTACGTCGTCGGGCATGAACTGACCCACGCCGTCTGGACGTGGCTCTTCGGCGGAAAGGTGAAGAAGTTCAAGGCCACCTCGCAGGGAGGCCACGTGGTCGTGAGCAAGTCCAACTTCATCATCGCGCTCGCACCCTACTTCTTCCCGATCTACGCCGTGCTGCTGATGATCGTCTTCCTCGTCGGACATCTCGCCTGGGACTGGAACCGCTGGTCGCCGTGGTTCCATCTCCTGCTCGGCGCGGCCTACGCCTTCCACGCCACGCTGACCTACCACGTGCTGAAGACGCGTCAGTCGGACATCACCGGCCAGGGCTACCTCTTCTCGGCCGTGATCATCTTCCTCGGCAACATCCTCGTCCTCCTCGTCGCGCTGCCGCTGCTGACCGGCCAGGCCAATCTGCTCTCCGTCTTCGGCCTCTGGCTGGAAGCGACGGGAACGGTGCTGAGGAAGATCGGAAGGCTGTTCGCCTGATGGTTTGGTGGTCGGTCGCTTGGAAAGTTCGGACAGGACAGCGCCGATGCACATCGGCGGCTACGATCTGCAAAGCGGTAGGGCGGGCTTCCAGCCTGCACCTTGCTGACCGGGGTTTCCGGACAGATCGAGGTCCTGATACGTCCTCACTCTTTGGTTCCAAGCCGGGGGCGTCTTGGGCAGGCAAGATGCACTGCCCTACTTGGAATCCGCCGCTTCGCGGCTACCCTTCAACTGCATGATTGCGGGTAAGCCCCCGCTTCCCTTCTGCGTTGTCCGAGTCTTCTGCGGTTATCTTCTTCGCGTTCCTTCGCGACCTTCGCGGATGAACCCGCTTTCTCACGGCGCGAGCCGGCCGATGCTCCACGCCTTCTCGCCCGCGCGGGTGTAGAGGATTCGGTCGTGGAGGCGGTTCGGGCCGCCTTGCCAGAATTCGATGCTGTCGGGCACGACGCGGAAGCCGCCCCAGAAATCCGGCAGCGGCACTTCGCCGGCGGTGAACTTGCGCTTCAACGCCTCCCATTCCAGCTCCAGCACCTTGCGCGAGGAGATCGGCGAACTCTGCTTCGAGGCCCACGCGCCGATCTGGCTGTCGCGCGGTCGGGTGATGAAATACTTCACGGTCTCGGCCATCGAGAGGCGTTCCACATGACCCGTCACGATCACCTGCCGTTCCAACACCAGCCACGGAAAGAGCAGTGCGACGCGGGGATTGTCCTTCATGTGGCGCGCCTTCCGGCTCTCCAAGTTCGTGTAGAAGACGAAACCGGCCGAATCGTAGTTCTTCAGCAGGACGGTGCGGAGGAGCGGGCGGCCCGCCGCGTCGGCGGTGGCGAGGCTCATGGCGTTCGGCTCAAGGATCTGGGCCGACACGGCATCACGGAACCACGCGGTGAACTGCTCGACGGGATCGGCCAGCATTTGTTCCTCGTGCAGGGCGCCGAGGTTGTATTGCCGGCGCATCGCGGCGACATCGGGGGAGGTTGGCTGCGGTTCGCTCATGGCTTTTTATTCCAGGACTCCCGAAACGTCGGCCCGACGCGGCGGCGTTTCAACCGGGAACTCTCGTGAGGCCCGGGATGGCTTGATCATCCACGAAGGACACGAAGAGCACCAAGCCGGACTCAAAAGCCCGCGGTCTTCCCCGCAGGAGCGGTGACGCTGCGTCGTGCGGCGGTTCTTGGTGACCTTCGTGTCCTTCGTGGATGAATCCTTCTGGTCTGCCACGCCCGCCCGGCCTACTGATGGGCGCGATGACCTACGCGGAAGCCGTCCAGCATCTTTACGATCTCCAGCTCTTCGGCGCGCGTTTCGGCCTTGATGTGCCGGAGCGGCTGGCCGCTTTGGCCGGGCGGCCACAGGACAGGTTGCG
>JAYUUX010000027.1:0-13465 GCA_043754645.1 Verrucomicrobiales bacterium
TTACCGAGGCCATGGGCCACATTTCCGCGCTGTGCCGGGAAGTGATCGAGCTGCGCTACTTCGGGGACCTCAGCTACGACGAGATTTCAAAGGAGCTCGAGCTGAACGCCAAGACGGTCAGTTCACGCCTGAGCAAGTGCCTCGACCGGCTGGAGGACATCATGCAGCAGCTTCTTTCCAGGAAGGGATTCCCGGCACAATCCGTCCAACCCTCATCGACCTGAGATGTCCGACGAACCCAAAAAGCTGATCGAAGCCCATCTGGAGGCCCTCGCCGCGCATCGGCGTCAGGCGGCAGGCGGCGCCTTCGAGCTGGACGAAGCCGCCAGGCGAACCCTGCTCGCCGAGGTGCAGCGCGTGCACGGGTTGGTCGACACCCCGGCGCCGGTCGCAGCGGAAGCCTTCGTTCCTCTCGTCCCAACCGCCATCGAGGTGGCGGCGGAACCCCTGGCGACAACGGTTCCGGACGAAGCCGAAACCATGCGCCTGGCCCTGCAGGCCGAAGTGCAGCGGGTGGACGAACCGGTCAACACCGTCGCGCGCCAAGAAGCCGAGGGACTGTCCGCATGGCGTATGCTCTGGATGCGCCTGGTGATCTCGTTCGGAACCGTCGCGGTGATCGGCCTCGCGGCGTTCATCATCCGGCTGCAGATTCCGCCTGAACGCGATGGCCAGTCGTTTGCCAAGCTCTCGCAAGCGGCATCGGAACCGGTTCTAGCCGTTAAGCCGGACGCCGGAATCACCCGGTCCAACCTGCTGGCCGACACCTCGACGGCCACGGACTCCGCGCTGCGCCTCGAAGAACCGCGGCAGCTCTCCCGGGCCCCAACCGCGAATGACCCGGCCAGACCAATGCCGGCGATGGCGCCCGTGCGCCGCTCGATTTCGGCCAATGAACCTGCCCCGGCGGAGAAGATGCTCGCGGCCGCAGACCGCAAGGAGAAGGCAGCCGACCTCGCGGCCGGGCCGGCATCGGCGCCGGTCGTGCCTCCCGCTCCTTCGACACCGGCGGCCGAACCCGCGGCCAAAAAGATCGTCCCCGCCGAAAACAGACTGACCGAAGCCCGGGCGATCGCGGTGCTCACGCAAGCCGAACGGCCCGGCACTCCAACCCAGCCCGTCGTCGCCGCGTCCGCACCGGCGTCAACCGCGGAGACCGGCGGCGCGGCCGCCCCGTCGGACCTGGCGGAAGGCGCGTTCACGCAGCGCGCGGCGGCTCCGGGCATGCGCCGGAACTTCCAGTCACCTCCCAAGCCGGACGTGCTGGCGTCCTTCCGCCTCGTGCCGCAGGGCGACACGGTCCGGTTGATCGACCAGGACGGATCCGTCTACCTCGGCAAACGGACTCCCGGCGGTTCCCTGGTCCGCTTCTCCGCGACCGGCAACAACGCGACGCTCGATCAACTTGTCACTGTCGAAGCGTCGTTGATCCCGGGGCCCGGCGGCTCGGCCACGATCCTCCAGGGTAAAGTCAGCGTGGGCGCACGGCGATCCTGGCAATTCGAGGCCGAAGCCCGTTGAGCCACTCGACGCAAAGTTCGGTGGAGGTTGCCTCCTTGCCCGGTCGCTTCTAGCGTTCCACCGATGCCGGACATCATGGATCCAGCCGTCCTGCCGGATGCAGCCACCAAGACCAAGCCGTCGGAAAAACCCGATCCCGGCTGGCTCGTCATCGTCTGGAACGATCCCGTGAACCTCATGGACTACGTGACCCACGTGTTCATGAAGGTCTTCAGCTGGAACAAGGGCCGGGCGGAGAAGCATATGCTCGAGGTCCACCACAAGGGCAGGAGCGTCGTCGCCCAGGAGACGTTCGAGAAGGCCGAGCACTACGTCCACCAACTGCAGGGCTACCACCTGCACGCGACCTTGGAGAAGGCGTCGTGAAGCTTCTCCGCAGAGGACCCAAGGCGGTCTCCCTTTGGATCAGCACGATGGACCGCCGCCTCATCGACGCCGTGTTGTCGTCGTTCGAGCAGCTTCCGCGGAGCGACGGCACGCTCTCGATTTCCGGCGAGTTTGCGGAAGCCGAGAAGGAGCTTCTCCATGCGGCGCTGCGCGAACAACGGGTCGAGCAGTGGAAGTGGTTCACGGAACTCGGCGCGGCCAAGGGGACGTGGACCCGCCACGGCGGGAACTGGAAGCTGACCCTGCCTCCGGACCGGATGGAGTCGCTTCTCCAGATGTTGAACGATGTCCGCGTCTCATCATGGAAGATCCTCGGCTGCCCCGCCGATCTGCCCCGCGGGCCCTATGCTCCGGACACGGTCGACGGAGTCGCGGGATGGCTCCTGCTGACAACAGGGTATCTCCAGTCGCATTTGCTCCAGGCCCTGGAAGGCGAGACCCCGGTTGCAAAGCCCAAGAAGAAGTCGAAGCCCGCGCCGAAGTCGCCAGGCAAGCCTGCGAAGAAATCTCCCGCGAAGAAGCCGAGGCGTCCGAAGAAGGATTGAGCGATGCGTCCGGTCCAGCTCGACGGCCGTCTGCAGTTCCCCGATCCCAGAAAGTTTTCCGCCGGCTGGTTCGCGGAGATCCCTGTCGCCATCGGCGGGGATTTTTCCATCGAGCGCCTCATGCTCGCCTACCGCAACGGACTCTTTCCATGGACCGCCAAACCGATCAGCTGGTGGTCGCCGGAACCGCGCGGCGTGATCTTCCCAGAGGAGTTCCACATCTCCCGCAGCCTGGCGCGCACGCTGCGGCAGAAGCCCTACACCGTCACCGTTGACTGCGCCTTCGGGGATGTGGCGACGGGTTGCGCCCTCGTCCCAAGGCCGGGGCGGTGGATCACGCCGGAGTTCATCGAGGCCTATCTCCGACTGCACCGCGCCGGCCATGCGCACAGCGTGGAGTGTTGGCGTGGCGACGAACTGGTCGGCGGCATCTACGGCGTGGCGGTGGGAGGCGTATTCTGCGGCGAGTCCATGTTCCACACCGCGGACAACGCCTCGAAGGTCGCGCTCGTCAGCTTGATGGAATTGCTGGTCGCGAAGGGATTCGCGCTCCTCGACACGCAGATGGTGACGGACACGACGCTGCAGTTCGGAGCGGCGGAGATTACGCGTTCCGAATACCTGACGATCCTCGATGCGGTGCAGGATCATCAACCAGCCTGGTAGGCGAAAGCGTGTCGCCGCATTTCCTGCCAGGGATCGCCGGTGTGAATAGCTCCGCCTTGCCTCTTGCGGCAGCGTTCCTATGTTGCCGGCATGAGACGATTTCTTGGTGCGATGGCGTTGTCGGCGGGTTTGGTTGGAAGCGCTTTGGCGGCGGATCCGACGGTCACGGCGGACATCGACCAACTGAAGGCCGACGTCGAACGCCTGATGGCGACGAACCTCGAACAGCAGAAGCGGATCTCCGAACTCACGCGCCAACTCCAGACCGTTCGCGAGGAGGCCAATCGCCAGAAGAGCGATCCCGCGGTGGCGACCGTGTCCGACCAGGTGCGCAAGCTTTCCGAGAAGATCGAGGAGGTGGACCGCAAACGCATCAACGACGCGGCCGTGGTGAAGGAGCAGTTCGACAAGTTGGTCGACCTCATCAAGGCCACGCCCGTGGGCACGCCCAGGGTTTCCCATGCCGACCCCGGTCCGGACCCCCAGAAACAGAAGGCCCGGCCCGCTACCGCGATCCCCGACAAGGGCTACGAATATGTCGTCCAGTCGAACGACACGGTTTCCGGCATCATCGGGCTCTACAACGCCGAGTTCAGAAAGCAGGGCAAGAAGGGCGTCTCCCTCCAACAGGTGCTCGACGCCAATCCCGGCCTGGTTCCCGCGAAGCTGAAGGTCGGACACAAGATCTTCATCCCGATGCCGCAGTGAGTGGACGCGCGCGAACCACGCCATGAACGTGCAATCCGTCGTCCGCAGGACGCACCTCTACCTCGGAGTGTTCTTCACCCCCATCCTCGTCTTCTTCGTGGTGAGCGGATGGTATCAGACGATGAACCCGGACCGGCGCAAGACGCCGCAGGACGCGGAGGCGGTCTTCGATCGGATGCGTTTCGTGCACGCGGAATCGCTTCTGCCAAGCCAGACCGCCACCGGATACGCCACGAAGACATTCCGATGGTTCGTGGCGGGCGCATCTCTGGCATTGCTATTGACGACCCTCTTGGGGCTATATCTGGCCATCCGCCACAGCCGCCGACCCTGGCCAGTCGTGCTCTGCCTTGCCCTCGGCATCGCGCTCCCGCTGGTGATCCTGTGGCTGGGCCAGAAAAGTTAACCGCCGCAGCCCGAACACACCCAAACCGACAATAACCCGGCGTCGACGCCGCCTGCCCGGCGTGTCGCCCCCGAAGTTATGCATCCGCTCCTGCAAATCGGCGCCATTTCGTTCATGGCGACCTTTCTAGTGGTCGTCGCCATTTACCGCACGACCTACCGCGTCACGGAGACCCATCTCCAGATCCGCGTCTTCGGAATTCCCATCCGGAAAATCGCATTGGCGCGCATCCGCCGCTACGTCCGCGAGCGTGATTTTTTCTGTGAACTCTGGGTCAACCGCCTGATGCCCGGTCGCCGGACGCTGACCATCGAACTGAAGGACGGCATCTTCCGCCATGTCGTGCTCTCGCCGCGCCTGCCCTACGTGTTCCGCCACGAACTCTCCGAAGCGCGCCGCGCCATGAAGGCGCCTCCGGTCGAAGACATGGACGAAGCCCCGTCCGCCCCGATTCCCCAACCGCACTAAGTCCCAAGCCTCAAACAAGACCGCCCGTCCGAGTGATCGGACGGGCGGTTCGCGTTTCTGGAGGTCTCAGATGCCTACCCGATCAATTCGCCGGGCGGATCGTCACGATGCGGCCCTTGGACATGCGCTTGATCGAGAGCCGGAGTTCGCCGCCGGCCAGCGTCAGCTTCTCGAAATCCTTCACCGTGGCGACGGGTTGGTCGTTGATGTGGGTGATGAGTTCGTAGGGCTTCAAGCCGGAGATCGAGGCGCGGCTGCCGGGTTCGAGCTTGGCGATGACCACGCCGGGTTCGTCGTCCTTGCGCTGGATGTAGTGGCGGACCTCGTAGGTCAGGTCGCGGACGGTCAGGCCGAGCGTCTCGGACTTGTAGCGGTCGGCCGACTCGTAGTGCTTCGGGCTGCCTTCGACGGTGAATGAAGCGCTCTTGAACTGTCCGTTGGCCACGTATTCGAGGGTGAACTTCGTGCCGAAGCCGAGGTCGGTGATGAGCCGGTTGATCGAGTTGTCGACAGCCGGCCAGGGAACGGGCACGCGGTCGAAGAACCGGTCGGTCACCTGGTCGAGCTGTTCCCACGGGAACGACTGGCGGTTGCGGTCGTCGTCGACGCGCACGTCGATGGGCGCGGGCTTCGAGGGCGTCTTGATGCGGAGCAGGATCATGCCGCCTTCGACTCCGGCCTTTGCCGCAGGCGAACCGGGATAGACGTAGGTCACCAGCGCGCCGCTCTGTCCGTCCTGGGTCTGGTCGGCGACGTTGTTGGCCCGGGCCAGATCCTTGTCGAGCGGCTGGAGCTCCACGCCGAGCCAGCCCACGCGGGTTTCTTCGGCTTCAGAGAGGGGAACATTGGCGAGGTCCGCACTGCTGCCGAGATCGGCCAAGGCTTCCGCAAGATATGCGGAGGGGACCATCACTTCGTTGCGCATCGAACGGCCGCCGCGTTCGAGGGTAGGTCCTTCGCGCAGGCTCATCGGGAGCGTCACGAGCTGGTTCTTCAGGTCGAAGAGGAAGATGCCTTCCTGGCTGGAGTAGAGCCGCGCGTAGGTGCGGCGTTTCGGACCGGTCTCGAACCACAGCAGCCGCTCGTGGTCGAAGTAGGAGGATCGCTGCTCGCCGCGGATCGTGACATCGGCGCGGAGCAGCAGGGTCATGCGGTTGTCGGTCAACGGCGCGGTGGAAAGCGTGACCGAGCTGGGTGCGGGCTTGGACAGCGTGGCGACGAATGCGCCATAGTCCTTTAGCGACGCAGTGAACTTCGCATCGATGACTTCCGTGCCGGCGTGAACACGGATGCGTTCCAGGCGGGCTGTGACTTTCGGAGAAAGAGCCGCAAGCACGACGACCCGGTCCTTCCCGACGAGCAGCCCGCTGACAGTCCGCTCGGTGCCGCTGTCGCCGCTGCCGTCCTCGTCCTCCATCTGCATCTGGCGACGCATCACGGCGGGAGTGGATGCCTTGGGGCTGCGCAATCCGAGCGTCACGCGGACGATCGCGGGGTCCGCCACGACCTGGAGCTGCTTGAGCTTGGACGCCATCTCGGCCGGGGAGATCGACGGCCACTTCCCGGGCGGCGTCTTCCAGCCTTCGCCGATCTGCGTGAACGGCTTGATCCCGACACCGACGCCGTCGCCCTTGGCATCCACGACGAGCATGTCCTGCTGGATCGTGGAGACGGCCGGGTGGCCGTCCCAACGCCAGACGGCTTCGCTGAAGGGCGCGATTCCCGTGCCCCATTCGCCGGTGTATTGGCTGTAGGTCACGCCGAAGAACGGACCTTTGCCCGCGCCCTTGAATTTCACCGGCTCGGCACCGGGAAGATCGCCTTCCAGTTCGAGGATGAGCGCGTCGCGGTCGGTGACGTAGGCCACGGGTTTCGCCACGACCGTCTGGCCGCCGGAACGCACGAGGATCTTCTGGATGAAGCGCGGATGGATCATCGGATCCGTCAGCACGACGCGACGCGGCGCGATGAGGAACGCGCCCACTTCCCACGGACGCTCATCGTCGATGAGTTGGTCGAGATCCGTGAGTTCGCCACCGGCGGCGGCCCCGCGCCGGCCTTGGCCGGGCAGGCGGCGCTGCGGGCCTTCTCCCTTGTCGAACTGGAGGTGGAACTCCACGCGCACCAGCGACGGAGTGACGGCCTTGAGGATCGTCCGCTGGGCCGATGAATCGGCCGCGGCCGGCGCGGCAAACGTTGATTCCGTAGTGGAGACAAGCGCCGCGGCGGCCAGGCACGAGGCGACGGTGATGGACAGTTTCATGAAGTTGGTTGGAGCCCTCGGGCGCTATTCCTTTTCGTAGTTGCGGGAGAAGTCGAGCACGACCTGTCTCATGAGGCCGTTGCGGAGGATGGTGAACACCGCGCGCGACTTGGCGGCCAAGTTCGCGACGGCGTCCTTGTGGTAGCCCTTCACGTCTTCGAGCGTGGCGATGTCCTTGCCGTCGACCTTGAGCAGGATGTCCTTCTGCTGAAGGACGCTCGCGGCGTTTCCAGGATACTTCACTCCGTAGACGAACACGCCCTTCTCGCGCTGGAAGTGGAGGTCCGGATTGTCGAACTGGTTGATCGCCTTGACCGTGAAGTCCCAGCGCGGGCAGTCGAGTTCGTCGCCTTCGACCTGGCCCTTGGCCGTGGGCTTCACTTCGACCTTCACGGTCTCGCCCTTCCGGATGAGGTCGAGCTTGGCCGGCGTATTCTTCGCGAGGAAACCCAGCAGGCGCCGCACGACAGGAAGATCCTCATCGGTCAAGGCGGTGACCGGTTCGCCGTTCACGCTGACGAGGCGGTCGCCCGCGAGGATTCCCGCGCGACGGGCCGGGCTGCCGTTGTCGGTCTCGGCCACCATGACGCCGTTGGTCGCGTCGAAGTAGATGTTGCGGTTGAAATCCTTCAGCGGCTGCAACTGCAGGCCGGTCCAGCTCCAGTCCACCTTGCCGCCGACGCGGATGCGGTCGACCACCGCTTTGACCACTTCGATGGGCGTGGCGAAGCCGGTGTCGCCGCCGGCCATCATGCCGCGGGTGTTGATGCCGATGACTTCCCCGGCGGTGTTGACCAGCGGGCCTCCGGAGTTTCCCGGACTGATCGCGGCGTCGGTCTGGAGCCAGAAGCTGTATTCGCTCGTGCCCGGCAGGAAACGTTTCGTGCAGGAGACGATGCCGATGGAGACGGAGCGCGACATGCCCCACGGCGCGCCCATGGCCATGACGAAGGAGCCTTCGGTCAACTCGGCCGAGCGGCCAAGCGGCGCGAACGGCAACGGCGCGCTGCCCTCGGGCAACTTCAGCTTGAGCAGGCACACGTCGACGTCCTTGTCGGATCCGACGATCTTCGCCTCGAAGGCCCTTCCGTCGGCCAGCAGGCAACGGACTTCGACCGCCTTGTCGACCACGTGCCAGTTGGAAAGGATCTCACCGTCGGCGGACACGAGCACTCCGCTGCCGGACACTTCCTGCGACGTCTTCTTCCCGCCGGCCAGGTCCTCGCGGACGACCTTGATGAAGACGACGGTCGGGAAGACTTTCTCCTTCGCGGACCGCACGACCTCGCGGAAGTCGAGCTTGTCCATCCCGCGCATGTTCTCCTGCGCGACCAGCGACGTGGCCAAGGGCGCGATGGCGACGCCGAGGATGGAAAGGAGGCAGAGGGCCGCGAATTGCGGCAGAAGGTTTTTAGGCGTCTTCAAGATTCGCATGGCGACCGGAAACAGGTAGCCGCTCCGCCGTGCAAGGTCCAGCGGCGGCTTGGGAAAAGGCTTTGAATCGTGCGGCACGCGAAATGGACCCCGCCGGACACCGCTCCGTTCAGTCAGCGCGCCCACCACCGCTCACCAGACCTGCACGCTGTCGGCTACGAACACCTTCGCGACGAGTTCGCGATACTGCCCGGGCGAGCTCGCCTCGGTCAGGCGGACGGATTCGAGGCGCGTATCGGAAAGCGACGACTGGGCGGCAATGACGGCATCGGCCAACGGATCTTCCGGGCGGGTCAGGACATGGAGAATGGTCTTCATGGAGGGAGAGCTCACAGGCGGACGACGTAGTTGCTCTCGGCCGCGAGGGCGGCAAGCCAGGCATCATCGATCTCCTGAAACTTCAAGGAGGGTTCACCAAGATCGCCCAGTTCGGCGGCGTCCTTCTGCACATAGATCGGCCGGGGCCATTCGGCGACGATCGGGAAGTAGCGGGTGTAGTTGTCCTCGTCGATGAACTCGTCCACCCACTCGCTCAAAGCCAGCACCGCCGGCCCGCGCAGGTAGACGGTGATGTCGGCCTTCTTCCAAGTGCCCACGCCCGCGGCCATCCGGATGGCTTCGGCCGGACGATGGCTTGTGCGGGGATCGCCTGTGACGATGAAAAGCACTTTGGGGTTCATGGGCGGATCAGTTGAAGGCGAGGAACCGGTCGGTGCTCGAGATGATGTCGCTGACGATCGTCAGCCCGGCAAAGGTCGCCGCTTCGCTCAAAGGGAAGTGGCGTTTGTGCGCTCCATAGGCGCAGCCGTAGAGCTTAAGCCCCCGGCCCTTCAACGCCTGCAGCCTTTCATCGGCCACGCCGGGCACCGCGTCGTCGACGCAGTAGAGATACACGTCGACGCCGGCCTCGAGCGCGGCTTCCGCCGTGCGGATGCCGTGGGTGAAGTTGGCCTCACCCGGCTTGCAGGAGATCAGCAGTCCGAGCTTCTTGCCGCGAAGTTCCATGGGCGGAAGCTAGGCCGGGAAGACGCAGGATCAAAACAGGAAACTCGGCCGGATCCTGCCCCCGGGCTTGCCCGCAGAGGGCCGATCTGCAACTTCTTGCCGGGCCCAAAGCCCGAACCACTGTGAAAGCCCGCACTCTTTCCCTCGCCTCGCTGGCCGCGTTTTTCGTCACCGGCGCCGTCGCCCAGATCCTTCCTCCCGGCACCCGGCCGAGCGCGCCATCGGTCCACGCGCTCACCGGCGCAAAGATCGTCGTCAAACCCGGCACCGTCATCGACTCCGGCATCATCATCATCCGCAACGGCCTCATCGAATCTGTCGGCGCCAACATCGCCGTGCCGCCAGACGCGCGGGTCTGGGACCTGAAGAGCAACGTCGTCTACGCCGGGTTCATCGACGCCAACCTCGTCCTCGGCGGCTCGAACGCTCCCGTCTCCACCGCCGGTTTCGAGCCCGTCGACCGCGATGCCGCCCTGACTTCCGGCGCGGGCAACTACCAGTTCTTCGGCACTCCCAACGCCAATCCGCAGACCAGCCCCGGCGCGGAACTCGCCAACATCTCGCCCGAACGCCGTGTGGCCGCGACCTTCTCGCCGCCGGCCAAGGCCCTCCAGGATTTGCGCGAAATCGGCTTTACCGCCGGCAACGTCGTGCCCGACCGCGGAATCCTTCGCGGCACCAGCGCCTTTGTTTCCCTCAGCGGCGACAACCCCAACGACTCGGTCATCAAGGCCGACGTCTTCCAGCACATCGCCTTCGAGGTGAGCAGCGGGCCCGGCCGGGCGGATGTCTTTCCAGGATCGCTCATGGGTGTGATCGCCGCTGTTCGGCAGACGTTTTTCGACGCGCAGCACTACGCGCTCGACCAGGCCAACTACGCCACCAACTCCACCGCCCGCAAACGCCCGCCCTTCAATCCCGCGCTCGATGCGCTGCGCTCGGCCACGGAGAAGAAGTTCCAGTTCGTCTTCGAGCCCGGCAGCGCTGTGATGGTAGACCGCGCCACGCAGCTCTCGAAGGAACTCGGCCTCCAACCGCTCATCCTTTCCAGCGGCCAGGAATGGCGCCGGCCCGATCTCGCCAAAGCCTCCGGCGCGGCCTTCATCGTCCCGCTGAGTTTCCCGGAAGCGCCCAAGTTTCCTGAAGAAGACGACTGGCACGGCGTCTCGCTCGACCAGCTCCGGGCGCTCGACTGGGCGCCGAGCAATCCCTCGTTGCTCCGGTCCAACGGCCTCGAAGTCGCCATCACGACCTACGGCCTCGGCGACAAGAAGTCTTTCCGCAAGAACCTGCAGTCGGCCGTCGCGCGCGGGCTCTCCGAGGACGACGCGCTCGCCGCGTTGACCACCGTTCCCGCAAAACTCTGCGGCGTGGACAAGCAGCTCGGTTCCATCGAAGCCGGCAAGCTCGCCAACCTCACCATCATCGAAGGCGCCAGCTACTTCGCCGATGACGCGAAGGTCCGCGAAGTCTGGATCGACGGCCGCGTCTTCCAACCCGCTCCGGCCGCGCCGAAGAAAGCGCCGTCCGGCACCAACGCCGTCGCCAAAGCGGATGCCAAACCCGATGTGAAAGCCGAGGCCAAGAAGGCCGAGACGAAGGCGCTCCAGGCCAAACGCGTCGCCCGTCACCCGCTCGAACTGAAGGGTGTCCTGACCAATCCGCCCGCCGTCTACATCAAGTCCGCCACGATCTGGACCAGCGGCGAGCGGGGCATCCTCACCAATGTCCCGATGCTTGTGATGAACGGCAAGATCATGGGCGTCGGCGCCATTCCCCGCATCGCGCTTCCGCCGGGCACGGTCACGATTGACCTGCCGGACATCCACGTCACCGCCGGCCTGATCGATTGCCACAGCCACTCGATGATCCTCGGCGGCGTCAACGAAGGCACCTTGCCCAGCACCTCCATGGTCCGCATCGGCGACGTGGTGAACTCCGAGGCCGACACCATCCACCAACAGCTCGCCGGTGGATTGACTGTTGCCAATCTGCTCCACGGTTCGGCCAACCCGATCGGCGGACAGAACCAGGTCATCAAGCTCCGCGAAGGCGAAGGACCGGGGGACCTGAAGTTCAAGGGCGCGCCGCAGGGCATCAAGTTCGCCCTCGGCGAAAACGTGAAGCAGTCCAATGCCGGGGACAGGGCCACGACCCGTTTCCCCCAGTCCCGCATGGGCGTGCCGACCTTCTACATCAACCGTTTCACCGCCGCGCAGCAGTATGAGAAGGACTGGGGCGACTTCCGCGCCGGCAAAACCGGCGTGCCTCCGCGCCGCAACCTGGAGCTCGAAGCCATCGGCGAGATCATCGCCGGCACGCGCCTCATCCACTGCCACAGCTACCGGCAGGACGAGATCCTCGTCTTCCTCCGCACGATGGAGCAGTTCGGCGTCAAAGTCGGCACGCTCCAGCACATCCTGGAGGGCTACAAAGTCGCCGACGAGATCGCCAAACACGGCGCCGGCGCGTCCGCCTTCTCCGACTGGTGGGCCTACAAGTTCGAGGTCATCGACGCCATCCCCTATGCCGGCAGCCTCATGCGCGACCGCGGCGTGCTCGTCAGCTTCAACAGCGATTC
This sequence comes from Verrucomicrobiales bacterium, assembly GCA_043754645.1. Taxonomy (GTDB): domain Bacteria; phylum Verrucomicrobiota; class Verrucomicrobiia; order Limisphaerales; family CANJSG01; genus CANJSG01. The sequence goes on from JAYUUX010000027.1 coordinate 11,985, forward strand.
CTCCGACCTCGCCCGCCGCATGAACCTCGAAGCGGCCAAGGCGGTGAAATACGGCAACACGCCCGAGGCCGAGGCGCTGAAGTTCGTCACCATCAACCCCGCCAAGCAGCTCCGCATCGACCAATGGGTCGGGTCGCTGGAGAACGGCAAGGACGGCGACTTCGCCATCTGGAGTGGTAATCCGCTCAGTTCTTCGACCATCTGCCTCCAGACGTGGATCGAGGGGAAAAAGTATTTCGACCGCGACACCGCCAAAGTCCGGGGCGACAGCCTCAAGGCCGAACGCCTCGCGCTGATCGACAAAGTTAAGAAACTGGCCGGCGATGGTGCGCCGGCCGAGAAGGGATCCGAATCCGCCCGCGCCGCCTTCTTCCTCCGCGCGCTGGAAACCAGCCGCCACCTCGGCGTCGAACAATGCCAAGACTGCGAACTCCCCATGAGGAACTGAGCATGAAGATCTCGCCCAATACTTTTGGAAGCTTTGGACCAACCATGAAACTCAGCTTCTCGTCTCTTCTTTCAGCAACGCGCAGCGCAACGAGGAAGGCCCGGAGGGCCATTAGGAAATTAGCCGGTGGCGAGAGCCACCGGTATGGAAGCGAGAAGATCACACCCTGGAAGGGCGGTGGATCTTCTTTCCGGTTCTCTCCGTCGCCCCTTCAGGGCGAATTGTTCTGCATGGATCTTTCCGGTGGCTCGCGCCACCGGCTAATCTCCAAACGCGCCTCCAGCGCTGCGTCCCCCTTCGGCGTTGGATGTTCGATGTTGAATGTTGGACGTTCCGTCATCTGTTCGCTGGCCTTTGCCTTCGCGGCCTCTTCCCACGCCGACTCCCTTCTCCTTCGCGGCGCCACGGTTCACACCGTGTCCGGTGCGACCCTTGCGTCGACCGACGTGCTGGTGAAGGACGGCAAGATCGCCGCCATCGCCGCGTCCATCACCGAGAAGGCCGACCGCACCAACGACCTCACCGGCCTGCATCTGTTCCCCGGGATGATCAGTCCTTCAACGGATCTTGGCCTGGTGGAGATCCCGTCCGTCCGCGCCTCGGTTGATCGCCGTGAGGTCGGCGATTTCAATCCCGACGTCGAGTCGTGGAAGGCCGTCAACCCCGACTCCGATCTCATCCCCGTCGCGCGCGCCAACGGCATCACCCACTTCATTCCTGTGCCGCAGGGCTCGATCCTGAGCGGCGTCTCCGGCGTCATCGCCACCGGTGGTTGGACGGTCGAGGACATGGCCGTCCGCAAACGCGCCGCCTACCATCTCGACTGGCCCGCCATGTCGCTGGCGACCGGCGGACGTCGCGGTGGCGGGGCCGGGGCGATGGACGAACAGGCCAAGGCGCGCCGCGAAAAGATCCAGGTGATCGAGAACTGGTTCAACGACGTCGACGCCTACGCCAAAGGCCGCGCGGCCGGCGCAACGGTTGTCCCCGCCTACGAAGCGGCCCTGCCTCTCGTGCGAGGTGAACTCCCATT
>JAYUUX010000028.1:0-3055 GCA_043754645.1 Verrucomicrobiales bacterium
TCGCGGAGACTGGACCTCGGGTCGTGCCACCGCTCACGCGGTGCGGGCGCCTTGGCATCGAGCCAATGGCCAAGTCCCAGGCGGAGCGCGGTCAGAGTGGTGTGGGCCTCCTCGCTGAAGACCGAATCGCCCGCGTCGGCCTCGGATTTCTTCTCAAGGGCCGCGTGCAGTCCCGGATCCGCGAGCAGGGCCGCACCCACCGCCGCTCGGGATTGGCCTGACAGTTTGGAGAACATCGTGAGGTATTCCGTGAGCTGTTGTCCGGCACGAAACGATTTCAAGCGAAGGCTTGGGACGGGGCCGTTGGTGGTTGGGTAGAAGAGCGAGAGCTGGTCGGGTTTCCGCCAGGACTCCGGCGTGCCGATCGTCTGCCACGGCACCACTCCGTCCCCGCCAAGCGCCCATGTCTCCACGCACCAGGCGGCGGGCATGATGTTCGGAGTGCCGATGCGGTTGGCCGAGCCATACATGTAGACGAGGTTGCCGAACTGGTTGGCCCGGTTGATGACGCGGTCCCGATAGGTCCGCAGAACGCCGCTGACGACTTCGACACTGGCCACGCCGTTGAGCAGGTCGCGTTGCCATTCCGGCCGCGAGATGTCGGCGCGGAAGGTGAACCGGGCGCCGGGCTTGGTCGCGACTCCGCGCCAGAACTCCAGGCCGAAGCGCCGCAGCGCCCAGAAGTCCTGCGTGTTCATCGGTTCGTCGAAGATCCACGGAGCGGAGCACGCGTCCCAGCGGTTACCCCGGTCGCGCTTGAAGTAGACCTTGTTGTTCAGGTAGAACTCGAACATCGGCTCCGTCCAACCACGCGCCGCGAAGTGCTCGGCGAACTTGGACGCCGCTGATCGGAACTCCTTCCAGTAGGCGTCGTCGTAGGCGGACTCGACCCAATAACCGCCCTTGAAGTGGCGTTCGTGGTCCATTGGCCAGTTTTCATTGAGCGGCAAGTAGAAGGCCTCGATCGGCACACTGCCTCGCGGCAGGTCCCGGAACGCGGAGCCGTCGAGCAGGGTGCCGAACTCCGCATCCCATGCGGTCCAAGCCCATGAGCCGTCCGGCCGGATCACCGGCGCGGCTTTGCGATCCACGCGCCCGGTCCAGCCGTAGGCCAAGCGGTTCAGCACCGTGCGATGTTCGTGGGCCAGTCGGTAGTAGTCGCGGTCGTGACCCGGCAGGCCGTAGCAGTTCATCTGTGGAAGGAACGACAGCCGGTCTGGCAGCGTGAAGTTCCACACCGTTACCGCGCAGGGCAGACTGTTGGTTCCCAAACGCACGCGGCCGGCATGCCGCCCCGTCTTCGCATATTTAGGCACATGGATCTCGATGAACGTACCGCCGTCCTCCAAATCCGTGATGGGCGCACCGATGAAACCAGCGGGCACTAGGGGATCCACTTGTCCGGCTACTTTGGGCATGGAGAACAACCTGGTCTTCAGATCCAGCGATTGGATCGAGACTTCAGTGGCCTTGGCAGCGCCGGAGAAACCGATCGTCTCACCACGTGCCGCGAAGAACTCCAACGCCGCCAACGGTTCGCCAAACTCATCGCGGCATTCGACAGAAAGCTTCGCGCCGGCAGCAGCCTTCGCTGGACCGGAAGGAAGCGTTGCCGGAATCGGGTGCGAAGATGGCGGGGCTTTCGCCGGAACCGATGCGAGCGTCGGGCCGTCCTCCGTCCAGAGCGTGAAAAACGGAGCCGTCGCCTTCGGCCCTTCGCGGCTGGCCATGTAGCGGTTTGGAAAATGCCGGTAGTCGATCGTATTGCCGTTGCGGGTGTATTCGCTCCCCACGTCATCCATCACGCTGAACCCATGGCTGCGTCCATCGAGCCGCGCCTGGACCACTGCCGGATCAATCGGGATCACCTGCCAGCCCTCCGCATCACGAGGCGACGCGTCGCCGAATCCCCATGTCGATCCCCCGACTCCGTTGATCACGGCGGTGATGTCCGGTTCGCCGGAACCCCAGCGCGCCTCGCCGGTGCGGGCCCATTGGAAGCTGCTCGCCCCCGGAGTCCGGCTGTAGCTGGTCCCGCGACCTTCGACCCAGGCTTCGGTGATCGACGAGACCGTCACGCGACCGAGCGTCTCGGGACCTTCGAGATGCACGTGCAACTGGGCCCGGACCACGCGTTGCTTGGCCAACGGTCCGGGATCGAAGTCGATCAGGAAGAACTCCTGGATGCCCTTCAGCTTGAGTCTGGGGGAGGCGCCGTTGTTGCCTTCCCGCTCCGCCGGGTAGGACGAGATCCACAAATCTCGCGTCACTTCCACGCGCTGCGGAACGGCCGCGGTCCACGCCGAGGGAGCCAACCATCCGATCAGGACGGCGAGAAGCGGGAGGACCTTGTGCGGGAGCATTCCCGGGAGGATAAGAATCGGAACTTCGTGGTCAAACTCGGTCGTGCGTCTCCAAAGACTCACACTAAGTTTATCATCAACGATGAAATTCCACGGGGCCAATCGACTGCTGGGCGTAGTGGCGGCCATCCTGGTGTGGGTCTCCGCCACAGCGCGGGCCGATCCACGACCCGGCTACTACGAGGGCGCACTCGGAAAGGCCGGCACCAACCTGTTCATCGCGCTGCACGCCATCATTGCCACCGGCACCACCAACATCCCCTACAGCTCGTCGACCAGGTTCGACTCATCCGACGCCCTCAAGCTCCTCGACGAAAACCCGGCCAACACCAACGGGGTTGTGCTGATCTATTCCGGGCTCACCGCGCCCAAGTCGACTTTCGGCCTCACCACCGGCTGGAACCGCAAACACTGCTGGCCCAACAGCTACGGCCTCGACGACGTGGAACCCTCCTTCAGCGACATCCACAACCTTCGCGCCATCGACGCGAACGTGAATTCATCCCGCAACAACAAGATCTACGACGAGAGCAGCCCGGCCGCAGGGGCCATTGCTAACCCCGGACATCCCGAGGCGCCCGGATCCTCGGCCGATCCCAATTCCTGCAAAATCGCGCCCGCCGAGCATTGGATCTGGGACGGCGTGCATCCGACTTACTCCGGCCACCAACTAATGGCCGACGAATGGGAGC
>JAYUUX010000029.1:0-5249 GCA_043754645.1 Verrucomicrobiales bacterium
TGGTTTCGCAAAGCCGCTGACCAGAAACACGTCGACGCGCAATATCGGCTTGGAATGCTGTTTCTCAACGGCCAAGGCGTGAACCAGGACTACGCCGAGGCGGCGCAGTGGTTTCGTAGGGCCGCTGACCAGAAAAAGGCCGCCGCGCAATGCAACCTAGGATTGCTCTACACAAACGGCCAAGGCGTGGAGAAGGACTACGCCGAGGCACTGAAGTGGTATCGCAAGGCCGCTGACCAGAATTACGCCGGCGGACAATACAACCTAGGAGTGTCCTACGCCAGCGGCCAGGGCGTGGAAAAGGACTACGCCGCGGCGGCGAAATGGTATCGCAAGGCCGCTGACCAGAATGACGCCGTCGCGCAATTCAACCTAGGAGTGTCCTACGCCAGCGGCCAGGGCGTGGAAAAGGACTACTCCGCGGCGGCGAAATGGTATCGCAAAGCCGCTGACCAGAAACACGTCGACGCGCAATATGGGCTTGGAACGCTGTTTCTCAACGGCCAAGGCGTGAACCAGGACTACGCCGAGGCACTGAAGTGGTTTCGCAAGGCGGCTGACCAGGGTAATGCCGACGCCCAATCCAACCTCGGAGTGCTCTACAGCAATGGCCACGGCGTGGAGAAGAGCTACGCCGAGGCACTGAAGTGGTTTCGCAAAGCCGCTGATCAGAATTACGCAAAGGCGCAATTCAACATTGGAGTGCTCTTCGCAAACACCCGGGGCGTGGAGAAGGACTACGCCGAGGCACTGAAATGGTATCGCATGGCCGCTGACCAAGGCCATGCCCATGCGCAGCACAACCTGGGAGTGCTCTTCGCCAATGGCCTAGGAGTGAGAACAAACTACGCCGAAGCCTACGCGTGGTGCAGCCTTGCCGCAGGCGGGTCGCCCGAAGCGGCCCAGGCCGTTCGTTTGTTGGAAGACAAACTGAGCGTCGACGAACTGCTCGGCTCCCGGAAGCGGATCAAGGAACTCCGCGCCATGATCGACGCCAAGATGAACGCCGCGAGCAAGTGAACGCTCCGTTCCTCGCGCAACTGGTTCCCGATCCTTTCGACAACCAACCATGAAACCCCTGCCCTTCAACTTTCTGCTGGCGGCCGGCTTTGTTTCGGTCAGCCATGTCTTCGGGGCTGAGCCCGCGCCTCACCTCGTCCACGCCAGCCAGCGGCGGAACAGGCCCGCGACGAACGGCGTGAAACGCGTCCGGTTGTAGGCGTCGCCGCATTGGCGGATCGCTTCGGCGCGCGTCGGATATGGATGCACCACGCTGGCCAAGCTGCCCAGGCTCACGCCGCCGGCCATGGCGACACTGACCTCGCTGATGAGATCGCCGGCATTCGCGCCCACGATGGTGGCGCCGAGGATGGTTCCCTTGCCCTTCGCGGTGAAAATCTTCACGAAGCCTTCGGTTTCCCCGTCGGTCTTGGCGCGGTCCACGTCGGCAAACTGCCGGACGTAGGTGTCGACGGCGATGCCGCCATCGCGGGCGGCATGTTCGCTCAACCCGACCTGCGCGATCTCGGGCTCGGTGTAGGTGCACCAGGGAATGGTCACGCGGCTGAACTTCTTCCGGCCCTTGAACAGCGCGTTCTGGATGACGGTGCGCGCCATGAAGTCGGCGGCGTGGGTAAACTTGAGCCCGGAACACACATCGCCGCACGCGAAGATCCGCGGCTGGCTCGTGCGCAACCGGTCGTCGACTTCGACGCCCTTGCGCAGGTCGAACCGGACGCCCGCGGCTTCGAGTCCAAGGTTCTCGACGTTGGGTTGGCGGCCCGCGGAAACCAGGATGGCGTCGCACTCGATCGTTCCGGTGGAAGCGCCCGAATGGCGGATCGTCTTGCCGCCGGTCGACATGGCCGCGGCCTCCAACTTCACGCCGAGGACCAGCTCGACGCCGTCGCGCCGGAGCGACGCCTGCACAATGGCCGCGGCCTCGGCGTCCTCGCGGTCGAGCACGTGGCCCTTGTTGTGGAACAGCGTCACCCGGCTTCCGAGACGAGCGAAGGCCTGGGCCAGTTCGCAACCGATCGGGCCGCCGCCGATGACGGCGAGGCGCTTGGGGATCTCGGTCAGGGTGAAGATGGTTTCGTTCGTGAAGAAACCCGTTTCCTTCAGTCCGGGAATCTCCGGCAACGCCGCACGCGCGCCGGTGGCAATGACGGCCTTGGCAAACTTCAGGGTTCTTCCTGCGACTTCGATGGCTTCGCCGCTGGTGAAGCGGCCGTCGCCCAGGAAGACGTCCACGCCCGCCTTGCGGAGACGTTCCGCGCCATCGTGCGGGCTGATGTCGGCCCTGATCCTGCGCAGGCGCTCCATCACGGCAGCGAAGTCCACGTGGACGGGGCCGTTGAGCACGACGCCGTAGCGCGCGGCATCGCGACACGCGGCGGCGGCACGAGCGGCGGCGATGAGCGACTTGGACGGAACGCAGCCGTAGTTCAGGCAATCGCCGCCAAGCAGATGGCGTTCGATCAACGCGACCTTGGCACCGATGCCAGCCGCTCCCACGGCGGTGACGAGGCCGGCCGTGCCGCCGCCGATGACGACAAGATTGTAGCGCGCGGCAGGTGTGGGATTCACCCAGTCGGGCGGATGCACGTGGGAACGCAGGCGCTGGTCGTGCGAATCGTCGGGCAGCAGGGATGAGTTCATCGGGAAAATGGGAACCGCAGTTCCACGCAGCACGGTTCAGCAAAAAGGTAAGGCAGGCTTCCAGCCTGCCCCTTGGCCTTCCGCATACATTTGGCGAACGGGGCAGGCAAGATGCCCGCCCTGCCTTGCTGAGCATCCGTGGGCGTCATGGCTTCGCGTCCGGCGCAGGTTGTCCGGACCCTTCCAGCTTTCGTCCGAGCGCGCTCTTGGCGATTTTGGTGACCCACACGGTGACGGCGATCGTGGCCACGAGGCCGACGGCGTAAAGCGCCCATTCCGTGGATGTCCGCTGACGGGGTCCACCGCTGGCCAGGGCTGTGCCGAAGACGGACCCGAGATACACATACATCACGGTGCCGGGCATCATGCCGATCCACGAAGCGAGCACGTAGTCGCGCAACGAAACCCGGGTCACACCCAGCAGGTAGTTCAGCAACGTGAACGGAAACACGGGCGAAAGCCGGAGCAGTCCGACGATCTTCCAACCTTCTTTGCCGATGGCGTCGTCGAGCGCGGCGAAGCGGGGATTGCCGCTGGCTTTGCGAAAGACCCAATCGCGCGCGAGGAAGCGCCCGATGAGGAAACTGATCGTCGCTCCGCAAACGGATCCAACGGACACAAGCGCCGAACCCAATCCGACGCCGAAGACCGCGCCGGCGCCAAGAGTCAGCAAAGAACCCGGCACAAAAAACACGCAGGCCAGGATGTAGAGTCCGACGAAGACGAACCAGCCGGCCGGGCCCAGGCTGCGGATCTTCTCCAGCCATTGGGGAATCAGTTGGGCGATGCCGGCGGCGCGCGCGGCGTAGATCAATCCACCGATCACGACCACGGCCAGCACGGCACGAAGCCAGCCGGGAATTCCGGGGCGCTTGGCTTGGTGTGAGACGGATGGGGTCACAGGACTTTCTCCAGTTCCTCGCGCGGCGACGAGGTCAGGGCCACGTAGACGCGATCGCCGCGGCTCCAGGCAGCCATGTTGAATTCTCCGTGGCTGAAATGCACCGGCGAGGCTCCGGGTGGATTGCTGATGGCTTCGCGACGCGTGACGACGAGATGGATCGTCCCGCCGTCCGCCGCGCTGAAGCAGACGAGCGTGGCCTTGTGTCCGTTCCATTCGTAGAGCTTGCAGCCATACATCTTGCTGCCCGCAACGCCGGACGGCACGTCCACCGGCGCGGGCCCATCCTGCTTGGCAACCCAGTCCCCTATGCGGCCGAGGTCGGATTCCGGCAGGTCGAACCGGTGGTCCCATTTCCCATGGATGAACTTCTCCGCATGAACGCCGAACGCCACAACCGTGTTGCCGCCCGGCGAGCGAAGCCAGAAGGCGCCGATGGACGCCAGCAGCGCGATCGCCGCCGCCAATGGAAGCGCGCGCCGGATCGACAGCCAGGAACGACCCCGGCCGACGCGGCGGCCGACGACGATGCGTTCGCGCAAACGGACGGGTGCGGACACGCCGGAGAGTTTCCCCGCGATGGCCATGTCGAACTCCTCCTGCTCGGCCAGCCATCGGCGCATCTCGGGATCGTTCTTCGCCACGGCCAGCGCCTCGGCCATCTGAGGATCAGCGTCGTCGGACCCGTCCGGGCGTCGGGCTTCGAGGATGAACTTGGCTTCTTCGGGTGTCATGGGCGTGCCTCCATCAGGCGGAAGCCGCGCGAGGCGGCAGGGAAATGATCTTGGATTCGTTGGCCGCCGCGCCATCGGCGACCAACCGGCGCAGCTGCTCTTTGCCCCGGGACAGCCGCGACATGACCGTGCCAATGGGCGCATTGATCAACTCGGCGATCTCACGGTAGGAAAGCTCCTGGAGGTAGAACAGCGTCAGCGGCACCCGATAGGTCTCCTCCACGCGGAGCAAGGCGGACATGACCGAGGCCGCATCGAGTTCACGTGCCGCATCGGATGCGGAACCCGGGATCTGCTCGACCGTCTCGTCGAGCGGCTGGGTCGGATGATGCGTTGCGCGGCGGCGGGACCCGAGGAATTCGCGGTAGAGCGTGGTGAACAACCATGACTTCACCTTCGAGCCGTCGCGCAACTGGGAACCTTTCTCGGCCCACAGGTAGAACGTCTCCTGCGTGAGGTCCTCGGCATGGTGCTCCGCTCCCACAAGGCTGTAGGCAAAACGGTAGAGCGGTTCGTAGAACCGCTCCACTAGATCGTCCATGTCGGGCCGTGCCACAGTGGTGGGAGTCTCGGGACTGGAAGTTATTCCCGCAACGGCTCTGGCATCGGCCCCCTAAATCTTAATCTTCAACTTAATCTTAATCCTGCTCTCCCCGTGTTTGAGAGAACGAGAACGAGAACAAGGAGGAGCAAGAGAAGGATTAGGATTAAGAACTCGAACGGGTCAGCGGCGATCGACGACTTCATCCACCGGGAAGCGGACTTTCGGAAGCGACGCGTATTTGTCGGAAGCAGACCGATACCCGGCGGCGCAGGCGACGACGGTGGCCCAGCCGGTCCCGGTCAGCCCGAGAATCTCGTCATACTTGGTCGGCTCGATGCCTTCCATCGGGCACGTGTCGATGCCCACCAACGCGGCCGAGGCCATGAACTGACCGAGGGCGATGTAGATC
>JAYUUX010000030.1:0-5601 GCA_043754645.1 Verrucomicrobiales bacterium
CCCTCGAACGGTTGAACATGGGGTGGTTCTCGAGAGCTCACCGCCCCCGGTAGTTGCCCGGGTTTCTCAGGCGGTCCAGCCGATCGATTTCGAACTCGCGCCGAGTGCGTTCCTCCAGATCGGAGGCGTCCCGGCGCGAGGCTTCCGCGTCGGTCTCAAAGAGCCAGCGCAGTTTGGCGGCGAGCCAGGCGGTCAGGTTTTCAGGTTTCATGGTTGAGGGATTCTTGGACGGGATCGTTCCGCGGACTGAAGGTCGATTCCGAGGCAAGGCGCTGCCAGAGGCGCTCTTCGTCCTTGCTGATCGTGGAAGGAAGCTGGATCGCGATCTCGACATGGAAGTCACCTCGGGTGGCCGTGCCCGAGGGAAGTCCTTTGCCCCGGAGACGCAATCGGTGTCCCTGTTGCGTGCCCGGCGGGATCTTGAGCGACACGGTGCCTTCCAGCGTCTGCACGGGGAGCGTCGCGCCCAGCACGGCTTCCCACGGCGCAAGCTCAAGACGGCCGATCAGGTCGGTTCCCCGGGCACGCCAGTCGGGGTGCTGGGCGTAGCGGACCCGCAGGTAGATGTCGCCGGCGGTGCCGCCGCTCATCCCGGCGCCGCCTTTGCCGCGAAGGCGGATGGATTGTCCTTCGCGGACGCCTGCCGGCACGCGGACGGAGTAGGTTTCGGTCTCGTCTTTGCCGGTCCCGGGATTTTTGCGCCGCACCGCGATGGCGCGGACGGCTCCTCTCATCACCTCGTCGAACGTGATGAGGATGTCTCCCTGGATGTCCTGGCCGCGCAGCGCGACGGCGTTGGTCCCGTGGCCACGGTCTCCGTTCCGGAAGGGATCGGACTGCGAGGAGTCGGGAGCCGCGCCGCGTCCGCTGAAGAACTGCTCGAAGAAGTCCGAGAAGCCCGTGCCCTCGAACTGGAAGCCGGACGGGCCGTCGCCGTTCCCGGTGTGGGTGCGTCTTCCGAAGCGGCTGGCCGGATCCTCCTGCTGGCCTCCGGTTTTCCAGTCGGCCCCGAGCTGGTCATACTTCTTCCGGCTCTCCGGATTGCCGAGGACCTCGTTGGCCTCGTTGATCTCCTTGAACTTCTCGTCCGCCGTCTTTTTGTCCTTGGCGACGTCGGGGTGATACTTGCGGGCGAGCGTGCGGAACGCCTTCCTGATCTCGTCGTCCGTGGCCTCCGGTTTCACGCCCAACACCGTGTAGTAGTCTTTGAAGTCGGCGGGCATGGGGTCGTGGTTCGGGGCTTCGCGGGCAGTGACGTGGGATCAACGCTCGGGATCGGGCTTCAGGATGCCGGGCAGCGAGGACGCGAAGCCGTGCATCTCCATCTCGAGGCGGTTCCAGTTCACCGCGTAATATCGGGCGGCTTCCAATGACACGGTCCCCTCCTTCAAAAGCTGGATCAGATGCTGGTCGAAGCTGTGCATCCCTTCGTTCACGGACGATTCGATGATGCCGGTCAGGAGGTGGAGATCATTCCGCGCAATCGCCTCTTGGGTGGCCCCGTTGCGCCGCATGATTTCGAGGCAGGGCACCCTTGCCCCCGCGGTCCCGGGCACGAGCCGCTGGCAGACGATGGCGTTCAGGCCGCGCGCGAGCAGCGTGCTGGCGTTGGCCTGCTCGGAGGCCGGATGAAATTCGCGGATCCGGTCGATCGTCTGGGGAACGGAATCCGCATGCAGTGTCGCGAGGACAAGGTGTCCGGTCTCCGCGGCCTGCATCGCGGCCTGGGCCGTCGCATGGTCCCGTATCTCGCCGATGAAGATGACCTCGGGGTCCTGGCGGACCGCGGTGCGGATGGCGTCCGCGAACGAGTCCGTGTCGACCCCGACTTCCCGTTGCTCGAACTGGCATTGGTCCTCGACGAAGAGGTATTCGATCGGGTCCTCGATGGTGACGACCCGGAGCGCGGAGGTTTCGTTGAGCCGTTGGAGAAGCGCGCAGACGGTGGTGCTTTTTCCTTGGCCGGAGGCGCCCGTCACGAGAAGCAGCCCGCGGGGCTCCTGGACGAGGTCGGCCAAGCCCGGAGGCAGACCGAGATCCGCCAACTGAGGGATCCGCTGCGGCACGACGCGGAAGGAAAACGATTGGGCACCCTGCTGTTTGCTGAACGTGGCCCGGTAGCGGAGGCTGTTGCAAAGGAAGCTGAGATCCATCTCGTGCTGGTTCTCGATGCGGTCGCAGATCGAGGAGGAGAACGCCGCGCGGAGCATGGCCACGACATCGTCGTTGGAAGGGGCGGGGAACACGTCGGGCGGGATGCGAAGGAGGCGTCCGTCCACGCGATAGGCGTAGCGGCGGTCCGCCTGGGCGTGCAGATCCGTCGCGGACTGACCCATGCACCAGTCCAGCAGACGCCCCAATGAGCCGGTAGGGGTGATTCTTTCCATGAAATTCCGCAGGGGCTACCCGGCCTCAACCGCTGGAAAGGAGTGGGGGGCGCTCAACGACCCTCGGGCTGGGGATCGCCCACGACGAGCGGGCGCGGCTGCCTTAAATCCAACGAGCCCGCTCCGGGCTGCCCCGTGTTGCGCAGGACCATTCCCCCGCCGGGTTTGCCGCGTTGCAGCATCTCGAGGATGGCGTCGTTGGCCTCAGACTGGCTGTAGCGGCCGGCTCTCGGAACGGACGATCCGGCATTCACGAGTCCGGGAGGTCTGCTACCTGTTTCAACGCCGTTCTGGCGGAGCAGTTGGCGGAGCTGCTGCAGGGCCATCTCGGCGCCGCGCCGCAGCACCGGCGAGTCCGCGGAAGTTCCCGACGCAATGGCCCGCTCGAGGCTGTCGATCGGCTTGATCAATCCGTCGATGAAGGCCTGCTTCTGGGCGGATCCGCGGGCCTCGGCTTCCCGGTGGACACGCCGCGTGATGTCTCCGAAGTCTTCGGCGAGACGAAGGTTGAGATCACGCTGTTCGTCGAGCCGTTTGCGGAGGAAGTCCGCGTCTCCGGCGGGGGCTGCGCGTTCTTCGATCGCGGTCGGATTTGGCCCGGAGGAATCCATCGGGTAATGCGTCATTGAAATGTGATGCCATGTTGGCCGACTTCAAGTTTCCGTTCTGATCCGGCAAAGCAGGCCGTCAATCGAACGGCGAACCCGTGCTGCCTGTTTCCGCCGCGCACCGGAATTGTCCGGATCCTCGGCAGGCAGCTCTTTTGCCGCGTGCCGGTCGTGTGGTGCGGCCCGTGGCGGGTAAACATCGCTCCGCCTTCGCCCTCCCAACGGGCGATGGCCTGCCGGTCCAGCGCAGCCGGCCCGCCTGGCCGGAGGCGCGGGTCACCGGTCTGGGTTGCTGGAGTCCTGGTTTGCATGACGGGTTTGATCGTGGCCGGCGTGGTCGACCCCTTCCGCGACGAGCCTCTCGTTGTCGCTGCGCCCCTCCTCGTCCTCGTCATCGTTTGGTGCCGCAGGGACCTTCTGGCCGGTGGAACCGTGGACCGGATCCCAGCGGGCTGATTCGGGGGCCGACTCGAGCACCTGGTCCTTCGGGTCGACATCGGACTCGCCCGTCATCTGGCGTTTGGCCTGGTCCCAGTCGGACTTCGACACATCCTGCGCCGGACGTCCGTCGAATGCGGCCAGCTCGACCGCGCGTTCGCGCACCATCCTGCGGGAGACGATGCCGATGCCGGTTGAATTGTTTGTCAGAACGCCTTGTTTGAGGGGGTTCGTCATCATGGCGGGATCATTGTCAGGGTTGCGGCTCGGGTTGGGGATTGGTGTCGCCTTCATCGGCCGTGCTCCATCGCCCCGGGGCCATCGCAGGAGAGCGGCCGCTGGATGATCGATCCAACTGCGTCGATGAACGGAGATCTCACCGGTTGGGGCAAATCACAGGCCCTGGGCCCGGGCGGTTTCGTGCTCCGCGAGGAGTTCCGACTCCGCGGCGAGCCAGTTTGTTTCACACTCTCCATGGGTGGAGCCGTTGTTGACGTAGGTGTAGTAGGCCCGAAGGGCGACGTCCTCGTGTGAGGGCGGACCTTCGCTTGGACTGCGGGTCGCGTTGGTCGGGGATGCGGTTTCACGTTGCTCGTGTCGATCGTGGGAAAAGTGGTGGTGCTTCACCCCTTGAGCCTACGGTCACCAACGAGCGGTCCGCCATGGGGTGTTTACCCCAATCCCCCAGCGCTCTTCCCGAGGCCGCCTTCACGGCGAAGCCGCCGCTGATCCCTTGGCCGTCGTGTCTTTGCGGAGACGCTTGAGCGCGAACCAGACCGTGGAGACCAGGCCGGCTCCCTTGATCAGGGTCTGGAGCCAGGACGCCGGGCCGGCGCCCGCGGAGGAGCGGCCTTGTTGGAAAGCCGCCGTGGCGGTGATGAGGATCTGGGCCGATGACAGGAGTGAACTGAAGGACCTGGCCCGTTCGGCGAACAACCGGACCCCCGCCGTTACCTCGGCGCAGTCGGCGATGATCTGGGAGCGATTGAGCTCACTCTCGGCCACGAGGAGCCGCCTTCGGAGTTCGAGTGGATTCATTCGAGGATTTTCTCCAGGCAGGCCCGGTCCTTCTTCAGCTGGTCCAACGAATCGGCGAACGGCCGCCGTTCCCGGAGCAAGGTTTGGATACGGCGGCAGAGGGCGATGCCGACGACGGTGTAGAAACCCCCGAGGCCGAGGAGGACCCCGAGTGGCGAGTAGGGCCACCCAAGGACCACGACGGCCGCCGAGAGGGAGATCCCCGCGAGCAGACCGGTGGTTGCGGCGGCAAGCGCCAGGACCACGGCTTGCACGAGGCGCTGGCGTTCTTCCAGCGCCTCCACGACGAGCAGTTCGACCCTGTTCCCGCCGATCAGGAGGAGGCGTCTCGTCAATCGTTTGGAGGCGTCGCCGAGCTTGCCGATGTTGTCGGTTGGGTCCGCCATAACGAGATTACTCCCGCGTGGACGAGCAGCGCCGCGCGAGGAGGTAGCCGACGATCGCGCCGACCCCGACCCCGATGGCGATGGCCGTGTAGGGATGCTGGTGCACGGCGACGTCGGCAGCTTTCGCCCCCTCGATGGCCTTATCGCGGGCTTTGCCGTAGATCTCCTTGCCGCGTTCAAGCGCCGCGGCGAGTCGTTGGCGCGCTTCGCCGACCTTGTCGCCGGCGACATCGGCCGTCGCGGCCATGAGGGAGCGGGCGTCGTCGGCCAGTTTTTCCATTTCGTTTCCGAGTGCGTGGGTGTGTTCGTTCATAGATTCTGTAGTTCGGGTTTTCATTTCCTGGTTGTTGTGGCGGTGCGGTGTTGAAGAAAGGGATCTCCGGTCGGCATGGCCGAGGTCTTGGAGGCGGGCCCCGTTTTCCGAATCCCGAGGAAGTGGTTCTATGAATCCTCGGAAGTCGTTGTGGCGGTCCACCGGTTGGGTGTTTGGCGCATGCGGCATCCCGTTGCGCGCTTCACGGGTTCCGGGAAAAGAACCGGCCCGACCTGAAGATCATTCCTGCGCTTCACCCGGACATCCTCGGGAGCTCCCAGCGCGGCCGCCATGGGGTATTACCCTACCAGCCAGTCACAATCCCGGATCGACCCCGGATGCAGGTGGTGCGGATTGTTCCCGGAAGTGCGTGAGAACCCGATGCACGGACTCACCCAGGCTGCGCGCGGTGGTCGGCTTCTCCAGCAGTT
>JAYUUX010000031.1:0-3902 GCA_043754645.1 Verrucomicrobiales bacterium
CTCTTCGATAGCCGTGCGTGCAGGCACACTTTGGCGCGTCGTCACGATTGAGTTGGGTTGCTGGGATTCGAAGAGAAATAGGTTCAAAACCTCTTCGACTGCCGTCCTCGCGATTGTGCTTTGGGCCGGCATCACGATGGAGCTGGGCTGTTGGGATTCGCAGAAGACGAAAGTCGAGAAATTGCTCGCCGAGGCCAAGCTGAGTCCCCTGCCGAAATCCGCCAGCAACATCGCCTACTACCAATGGAACGGCCTCTTTACTGGCGAGACATACGCGAAGTTCGACTTGGATGCCGGTGACATGAGTTTGTTCATCTCCAATTCGCCCGCGGTAACGAACCTCAAGCCGACCCTTTTCGAGACTAACCGTCACCACATCCCGTATCCCGCCTCCAGTGGGTTCCCATCTCTGGATCACGAATACTATCAACTTCATGCCAAGTTCCCCGACTGGTTCGACATCTCAATTCGCGGGCGAGGCAGAAGGTATGTGCTGCCGTGGGGACCCAATATGGATGTCTACATGGATGAGGAGAGGCGCGTCGTGTTGCTCAGAGTTGTAAAAGGCTGACATCGCTTCTGGACGAGAACATTTAAGCGCTCCGTTCACTGGACTTTATCCAACTCAACGAAGTCCTTCATCCGAAGTTGATTCGCGCTGAAGTTCGAGGGAAAGCCCGTGATGATGCTCAGCGTGATCTTTGCGACGAACGCGCGGCTGGCCATGAGCCGGACGACGACGGTTCCGGAACTCGACCGCTTCCCCGCCAGCTCGGTGTAGCCGATGAGCGTCTTGTCGCCCTCGTTGATGTCCAGTTCGACATGCTGGTAGCTCTTCAGTTTCCCCTCGGGCTTGAACTCCAGTTCCAGCCACAGAGCCTCTGGCCCGGCGGCCGTGGCGCGGACCTCAATCCCCATCTCCTTGGCTTCCGTCTTGGAGACGATTCCCACGGACCTCAGCGCGAAGCACTGGAACGCGGCGGCAAACAGGATGACCAGAATCGGGAGAGGAGATCGCGGCTTCACACCAATACGACACCCGAAACCGCGGTTCCTTAGAACATTTCCTTCTAGCTGGACCAACCGACAGACAGCTCCGCGCAGATCGCCCGGAACCTCTATTCGCCGAGCAGATGGACGACCACCCGCCTGCTGTGCGGATCGCGCCGATGTTCCCAGACGTAGATTCCCTGCCACGTGCCCAAGGCCATCCGGCCGGAGGCGATCGGGATGGAAAGGTTTACGGTCGTCAACGCGGTGCGGATGTGGGCGGGCATGTCGTCCGGACCCTCGGCGGAATGGATGAACATCCGGTCTCCGTCCGGCACAAGGCGGGCGAAGAAGCGGTCGAAGTCGACCCGGACATCCGGGTCGGCATTCTCCTGGATCAGGAGCGATGCCGACGTGTGCTGGAGATGCAGCGTGACCAACCCTGTCTTGAAGCCGGCCTCGCGAACCAAGCCAGCCACATCCTCCGTGATCTCCGTGAAACCACGCCCGCGTGTCCGCACTGCGATTTCGTGGATGAACTGCCGCAGGCCGGCCATGCGCTGATTACTTGATGGCGTCCAGAGCCTTCTCGAACTCGGGATTCTTGGGATGGCCGAGGCCGGTGGCCTTGCCGTAGTGGAAGCGCGCAAGCTCGACGAAGGGCGGCTTCTGCGTCGCGTAGATGACGGCGAGGTTGTAGTGGGCGGCGGGATTGTCCGCCTGGAGCTGGAGCGATTTGCGGAGCGCGGCTTCGGCGGCGGTGCGCTGGCCTTTTTGGCTCAGGGTGATCCCGAGATAATTCTGGGCATCGGCATTGTTCGGGGCCAGTTGGGCGGAACGGCTGAGGGCGGTGAGCGCGTCGTCCCAACGTTCCTGGCGGAAACGCAGGATGCCGAGAAGCGTGAGCGCGGCCGGATCATCGGCGTCGATCTTGAGCGCCTTCGCGACGTTCTTCTCGCAGTCCGCCAGCTTGCCGAGCTCGAACTGGGCGGCGGCGAGGTTCGAGAGCAGGTAGATGTTGTTGTCATCCTGGCGCAGGGCCTGGGCGAACTTCTGTTCCGCCTCCTCGAAACGCCGGGCGGCGAAGGCGCGTTCCGCCTCGGACACGAGGGCACCGGCTCCGGGCGGGATGATCCGCACCGACTTTTTGTCCGTCGCCGAGGAATTGGTGACGGACCCGACGACGATGGCCTTGTTGGGCGACTTGAACAGGGCCTGCTCTTCCTTGGTGTAGGGAACCGCCTTGGCCTCGATGGCATCGAGTTTGGCCTGAAGCTCCACCGCCCTTTGATCGGCTGCGGGTCCTTTGCGTTTAGTGGTGGCGTCGCGGAGTTTGGTTTCGGTCGAAGTCACCTTCTTCTGCGAATCGGCCAAGTCGTCCTGGAGCTGCTTGATCCGTTTGGCCGAATCCTTCGTGGCGCGTTCTTCGACCGACTTCAATTCCTTCGACAGGCTTGTGGCCTTGGCCTGCCCCGCTTCCTGCGCCTGGGCGCCGATCTTGAGCTGGGCTTTCAAAGCGATGACCTCCGACTCCATCGCGGTGTTCCGCTCGGGAGCCTTGGGTTTCTGGGCTAGCTCGTTCTTCAGGCGGGAAACTTCCTTCTCGAGATCGGCCTTCTCGCCGGCGAGCGACTTGGCCTTCGCGTCGGCGGTGACGAGCGACGCAAGACGGGCTTGGGCTTCGTCGAGACGGGCCTTGAGGTCGTCCGCCTGTTTTTGCAGAGCGCTGGCGCGCGCTTCGGCGGCGTTGATGGATTCCGCCGACTTGGCGGCGTCGGCCTTGGCCCCGTCCTGCAAGCGGGCCACCTGGCGGCCGAGATCCTTCACCGAGTCTTCGAGCTGCGCCTTCGCCTTGGCCGTCTCGCGGAGTTTCTTCCCGTCAGCGGCAAGCGATTCGAGGTCCTTGGCCTTCGCGGTTGCGGCGGCGGCAGCCTCTGTCTCCTTCGCTAGGGAAACCTTCAGGACTTCCTGCTCCTTGGAGAGCTTGGTGACGTCGGCTTCCAACCGGGCGCGCTCGGCGATCGAGAGCGTTCCGGACTGCATGGACAGGGCCTCCTTAAGCTTGGCTTCGAGCGCCGCGTTCTGTGCGTGGAGATACTGGATCTGCTGGCCGAGGGCCGCCGGCGAGGACGCGTCGGGCACGACCGGCTTCATCGGAGCGGGACCGGCCGGTGCGGTCGGCAGCTTGGTCTTGAGCGTCTCCAACGCCTCGTCGACCAGCCTGAGCTTCAATTCGACAACGGGCGCGTTCAGTTCGGGTAACCCTTCTGGAGTTCCTTCAGCGAGGTCTGGGCCTGGGAGAACTTCTAGTACGCGGACCGGACCTGGTTCGCCTGGTTCGCCTTCGAAGCCTCCTCGATCAGCGCGTAGGCGCGCACGTAGACATCGTCGGGACCGCCTTGGGCGCGGGCGGCGAGGGTTGAGGCGACAAGCAGGGCGCAGAGCGTGCGTTTCATAAGCTGGCGGAAACTAAGGCGCGGAAAATCCGGTTGGCAACCCCTCGCACCGCGCCGTCATTGAATCTTCACCGGTGGTTCATTGACGCTGGAAAAAGTGCCGTGCTACGTTCCGCCCCCGTAAGCACGGTCATGACTTCAATCCTGAATCAGCACGTGTTGGTGCTGAACCGGCTCTGGCAGGCGGTCAATGTCTGCTCGGCAAAGCGTGCGCTCACGCTCCTTTTCGAAGGACGGGCGCAGGTGGTCTTCGACGTCGGCACGGGTCTCCGGACCTATGATTTTCCGGAGTGGCGCAACATCTCCGAATCCGGCCCCGACACCGAGAGCGTCCACACCGTCTCCTACCGCATCCGCATTCCCCGCGTGATCGTGTTGCTGGTGTTCGACCGCATGCCGAAGAAGGAAGTAAAGTTCACCCGGCACAACGTGTTCGAGCGCGACCACAACACCTGC
>JAYUUX010000032.1:0-2653 GCA_043754645.1 Verrucomicrobiales bacterium
GTCACAAGGAAGCTTTTCCCGAGGAAGAAGTTCAGCTCGCTGGTCGCGAACACCCCGTCCTTGCGGCTGTAGTCGACGGCGTGCATCACCATGAAGAGATAGGGCGCGAAGCGGTCGTCCTCCTTCGGCGAATACTCCTCCACCTTCGGCGACGGGCTTACCATCACGCAGTCCTCGACGGAGAGCGGATGGAAGTGGAACACATCTTCGAGGATGAACTTGGACTCCTCCGGCGTGGCATTCTCCAGATCGACCCAAAGGAACAGGTTCGTGTCCGCCAGCAGCGTCGGCATGAGGAACATGTCGATGTCCCGCATGTGCAGACGACCCTGGGTGGTGAAGGCGAACGAGCGAACCATGCCGGAATGATTGGCCCGCGGACCCATGACGGGTCAAGGCGGCGGGAATCGCAATGTTTAGAGTCCCGCGATTTCGACAAGCGGCTCGCCGGACTCGAAGAGCGACATCGCCGTCGGAAAGTGCTTCCTGAGAATCTCAGCCAACGCGGCGTCCGAAGTGTTGCCACAGGTCAGCCAGAGGATCTGCGGCGGAGGGCCGAGCCGTTCGAGCAATGCCACGAAGTCGGAATCCTTCGTCATGAAGATGGCGCCGCCCTTTCGGGCCTCCGAGAAAACATGGTCATCCTCCGCATCCCTGAGTCCAAGTTCGCGCAAGGCGTGCGCCTCGAAACCGAACTCCGCAACCAGTCGACGTGCGATCCTTGGTGAAAGGTGGGCATCGAGCCAGACGACGTTGGCCATGAAAACGCGGAGTTAAGCCGACGCCAGAACCGGATGATCAATCCTCCGCCTGACATACGCGATGCAGGCGCGGACATCGGCCAACTCAAGGTCCGGAAGCTCCTCCACGATTTCCTTCTCGCCGAGTCCCGCCTCGAGGAGGTCGAGAACGTCGCTGACACGGATGCGCATGCCCCGGATGCAGGGCCGACCTCCGCACTGCTTTGGATTCACCGTGATGCGAGCAAGGAGCTTTTCCATGGAATCAACATCCACGATTCATGCCCTAGCGGCAATCCTGCAATCAACCTTACCGATCCCGCTTCAACAGATACTCCGCGAGCGCTTCCAAAGCGACTGCCTTGCCCTTGAATACGGTCAACGCCTTGAACGCCCGATCCGTCAGCTGCTGCGCGATCTTCTTCGACTTCTCCAAGCCCACGATGCTCGGGTAGGTCGCCTTCTGCGCCTGCGTGTCCTTGCCGGCGGTCTTGCCGAGCTGCTCGCTCGTCTGGGTGATGTCGAGGATGTCGTCGATGATCTGGAAGGCCAGACCCACGCAGTAGCCGAACTCGGTCAACGCCTCCAGCTGCTTGGACGTGCAGTTCGCGCTCATGCCGCCCAGCCGCACGGAGCAGCAGAGCAGCGCTGAGGTCTTCCGCTCGTGGATGTATTCCAGCTCCTGCTTGGTGAGCTTCTTGCCTTCACCTTCCAAGTCCGCGACCTGCCCGGCGATGAGCTGGAGCGAACCGGAGGCCTTGGCGATCTCGAGTATGATCTGCCGCATGTCGTAGCGTTTCCATGTGCGGCACTGCGCCGCGATCTCGAAGGCCTGCGTCAAAAGAGCGTCGCCCGCCAGCACGGCGATGCCTTCGCCGAAAACTTTGTGGTTCGTCAGCTTGCCGCGACGGTAATCGTCGTTGTCCATCGCCGGCAGGTCGTCGTGGATCAGCGAATAGGTGTGGATGCATTCCACCGCGCAGGCCAGCGGCATGGCTTGCTCGATGTCGCCACCGCAGGCCTCGGCCGCCGCGAGCGTGAGCGCGGGCCGCATGCGTTTGCCACCGGCGAAAAGCGAATAGCGCATCGCCTTGTGGATGGTGGCGGGCTTGGTCTTTTCCGACGGGAGAAAGCGGTCCAGCGCCGCGTTCACCTGTTCGGTGCGTTCGGCGACGTAGGCTTGGAGATCAAAGCTGCTCTGGTGGCGCGCTCCCGCGCGTGTGGCCGTAGATGGCATGCGGGTTTGTAGGAGAAGGCCGTCGAACGGAGCAAGCGGAGAAGAAGTCCGGGAAGGATTTTACCAATGAAAGAGTTGGTGCGGACGAGAGGACTTGAACCTCCACTCCTTACGGAACCAGATCCTAAGTCTGGCGCGTCTGCCATTTCGCCACGTCCGCACGCTGCAAACCGACTGCCGGCCCATTGAAGCCTATTCGCCGGACTATTCCAGCGCGATCTGCCCGCGCGTGACCCGGGCGTAGTAGCCGTCACGCTGGCTGAGTTCGTCGTGGTTGCCGCATTCGGCCAGGCGGCCGTCGTTCAAGACGAGAATCTTGTCGACCCGCCGGATGGTGCTGAGGCGATGGGCGACCATGAGGACCGTGCGCCCCTTCATCAGTTCGTGAAAACTCCGCACCACCAACTCCTCGCTCTCGGCGTCGAGGGCGCTGGTGGGCTCGTCGAGAAGAAGGATCGGGGCGTCCTTGAGAAAAGCGCGGGCGAGGTTGAGCCGCTGGCGTTCACCGACGGACAGCCGCGCCGCACCGTCGCCCACCTGCGTGTCGTAACCCTGCGGCAGGCGGCGGATGAAGACGTCGGCGTTCGCCGAGCGTGCCGCGTTCTCGATCTCCTCGCGCGATGCCTTGGGGCGCCCGTAGGCGATGTTCTCGGCAATGGTCGTCGGCAAGAGGATC
>JAYUUX010000033.1:0-3734 GCA_043754645.1 Verrucomicrobiales bacterium
CCGGGCTACGGGTTCGCCCACGTCGAGCGGCAGGAGAAGGCCCGGTTCAACGCGGCCGTGTCGGAGTATCTGAAGGAACGTCCCAACCCCGCCCGCGTCTTCCCGCTCATCGACCCGTAGGTCAGCCTGACGCCGAAGCAGGTCGCCTTAAAGCCGGAGCAATGCAGTGGGAAAGCGGCCGCGAAGCGGCTGGTGCCAAGGTAGGGCGGGCATCTTGCCTGCCCAAGGAGCTTACGGAATGAAACCAAGTGGTGCGGGCTTATCAGGACGTGGGTTCATGGCGGAACCACCATCAGCAAGGGGCAGGCTGGAAGCCCCCCCCCTACCCTGATCTGGATCGTTCCGGCCTAGATCTTCACGCGGAACTCCTCGCCGGCCTTCACCGAGAGGCAGAAGGCGGCCATGAGTTCCGGGATCTGCTGGAGGTCTTTCAGGCTGACGACCTCGACGGGCGAATGCATGTAGCGGTTCGGGAGGCTGATGAGAGCGCTGGGGATTCCTCCGCGCGTCCAGAAGATGACGTCGGTGTCGGTGCCGCTGGTGGCGGAGGTGGTCTCGTGCTGGAGGGCGATCTTTGACTTCGCGGCGACGGCTTCAAGGCGGGCGACGACTTCACGGTGGTTTGGTCCGCCGTGGGTGATGGTAGGACCGTGACCGACCTTCACGTCGCCGTGCATGATCTTGCTGACGGTCGGGTAATCGGTGGCATGGGTGACATCGACGACCAGCGCGACATCGGGCTTGAGCGAGTAGGCGATCTGGCGGGCGCCGAAGAGGCCGGTCTCTTCCATGATGTTGGAGACGGCGCAGATCTCCGCGTTGAGCTTCTTCTTTTCGGCCGAAAGGATGCGCAGCGTTTCCGCCACGGCCCAAGTGCCGATGCGGTTGTCGAAGGCGCGGGCGATGGCGAGGTCGCCCCGGAGCATCTCGAACTCGTCGACGAGCGTGATCATGTCGCCCACGCGGACGAGCTTGTCGGCCTCCTTCTTCGAGCCGACGCCGATGTCGATGAACAGGTCGTGCATCTGGGGCAGCTTGCGGTCGCCTTCGGCCTTGGCGAGATGGGGCGCGACATTGCCGACGACACCGCGGACGGGGCCGCCCTTGGCGTGGATGGTGACGCGCTGGGCCTTGGTGATGGCGGCGTCGATGCCTCCGACCTTTTTCACGTAGATGAAGCCGTTGTCGTCGATGAAGTTGATCGTCATCGCGATCTCGTCGGCGTGGCCGGCGAGCATGATGCGCGGACCGCCGCCCTTGTTCAGCACGGCCACGCAATTGCCGTAGGCGTCGGAGAAAGTTTCGTCGGCGTGTTTGTCCACATAGTCGAGCCAGACGCGTTGGCCGCGGGACTCGTAGGCGGTGGGGCTCGGGGTGTTGACGAGGGTCTTGAGGAAGTCGAGTGACTTGTCGCGCATGGGCGGAGGGTAAAGCGGGCTTTGGACGAAGTGCAACCGGGACGGTGTTCTGGTCTCGGCCCACCTCTTTCTCGTTCTCGTCCTCGCTCTCGTTCTCGAAGGGTTAAGCCGAGAAGGAGAACGAGGACGAGCACGAGAAAGATTCAGAATCGATATCAGGAAACCGCCGGCGGCCGGCTTTGCCTTGCGACAAGACAGGCAAAGGCAAATTCACGCTTGAAGCTTCCGCCTTGGGCGCGGCCCGTGTTACGAACTCCCGCGTGCGAATCAAAGTGCTGGAGAACATCGGCCGTCTTGTCGTCAAGTTGGGGACAGGCGTGCTGACCGATGCCAAGAAGCAGCCCGATCTGGCGCAGATGAAACAGCTGGTCGCCCAGGTGGCCGCCCAGCGGAAAGCCGGCCGCGAGGTAGTGCTGGTTTCTTCGGGCGCGGTCGGAGCCGGCATGGGTGTTCTCGGCCACGCCAAGCGCCCGACGGAGTTGGCCGAACTCCAGGCTTGCGCGGCGGTTGGCCAGTCGCGGTTGATGGCGACCTACGAGGCGCTGTTCGCGGAACACAAACTGGCCGTCGCGCAGGTGCTGCTGACCCATGACGACCTCGAACACCACGACCGGCATCTCAACGCCCGGAATACTCTGGTCACGCTGCTGACCCACGGCGTAGTCCCGATCATCAACGAGAACGACGCTGTCTCATTCACCGAGATCAAGTTCGGCGACAACGACAAGCTCTCGGCCCTAGTCGCCGCGCTCCTGCCAGCCGACCTGCTCGTCATTCTCACGACGGTCGACGGCCTCATCGAAGACTTCGGCAAGCCTTCAGCGAAGACGATCAACATCGTGGAGAAGATGGACGCGGCCTTGGAGAAGCTCGCCGGCGGCACGACGAGCGAGACGGCCGTCGGCGGCATGGCTTCCAAGCTTCAGGCCGCGAAGATCGTCATCCGCTCGGGTATCCCTCTGGTGATCGCTTCCGGACGAAAGAAGACCGCGCTCAACCGCATCCTCGCCGGCAAGGAAGAGGGCACGTTGTTCGTGCCCGAGTCGAAGAAGCTCACGGGCCGCAAACGCTGGATCGCCTTCTTCCATCATCCCAAGGGCAGCGTCATCGTCGATGAAGGCGCGAAGATCGCCCTGCGCGAAGACGGCAAGAGCCTGCTGCCTCCCGGAGTCACGTGCGTGGAAGGCGAGTTCGGTTCGGGCGACATCATCCGGATCGTGGACCCGAACGGCACTGAGTTCGCCCGTGGCATCTCGCACTTCGATTCGACGGCGCTCCGCAGCGGCAAGCTCACGCGGACCGAGGTCGTTCACCGGGACAATCTGGTCATCCTGTGATCACCCCCAACCAACCGCCCATCCGCGCCAAACTCCCGCCCAAGGGAACCGGCATCGAGCAGCTCGTCTGGCTCATGGCCAAGCTCCGCGCCCCCGAAGGCTGTCCTTGGGATCGTGAGCAGGACCACATGACCCTCCGGTTGCACGCGATCGAAGAGGTCTACGAGTTGGTGGACTCGATCGAAGCCGGCGACGACCACGAGATGGTCGAAGAACTTGGCGATCTCCTGCTCCAGGTTGTCTTCCATTCCCAACTCGGCAAGGAACGCAGCGTCTTCGATTTCGATCAGGTCTGCCGAACGCTGGTCGAGAAGCTCCTCCGCCGTCACCCGCATGTCTTCGGAAACCTCAAGGCCGACGGCGTCGACGAGGTCTTGGCCAACTGGGAGACCATCAAGCGCGCCGAGAAAAAGGGCACCAAACACGAACGACCCTCGGCTCTCGACGGCATTCCCAAGCATCTTCCGGCATTGCTTCGTGCGGAAAAGCTCGTGAAGAAAGCCCGCAAGGCCGGCCTGTTGCCGAAGCCGTCGAAGGCCAAGCTGAACAAGGCCCGATTGGCCAAACAGCTGTTCGATCTCACCGAGGCCGCGCAGGCGGCGGGTGTTTCTGCGGAGGCGTTGCTCCGCGCGGAAACCAAGCGGCGCGAGCAGAAGCTGCGGAAGTCGGAGAAGTCCGCCAAGTAGTCCGGCCCGGCAGCGTCCGCTCGACAAACCCGCGTTGCTGAATAGCTTTTCGCAAATCCTATGACAGACCCCCGCCTCACCAAGTTGGCCAAGCTGCTCGTCGAATACTCCACCGAACTCAAGAAGGGGGAGACCATCTTCCTCGACATGATCGACGTGCCGGACGCGATGACCATCGAGCTCATGCGCGCCGCCCGCGCCGTCGGCGGCATCCCGCTGGTCGAGGCCCGCCACAGCCGCGTCATGCGCGAGGTCATGATCGGCAGCGACGAGAAGCACGCCAAGACCGTCTG
>JAYUUX010000034.1:0-9890 GCA_043754645.1 Verrucomicrobiales bacterium
CGTCCGCTGGATGATGGTCGGCCTGATGGTCCTCTTCTTCGGTTCGGGAATCTTCATCGTCGAACCCAACCAGAAGGCGCTCATCCTCCGCTTCGGCAAGCCGCAGAGCGTGACCGAGGACCAGCTTCTGGGTCCCGGGTTCCACTTCGCGTTTCCCTACCCGATCGACGAGGTCGTGAAGATCCCGATCAGCCAAGTCTACCAGGTCCGGTCGACCATCGGCTGGTTCGCCACGTCCCCGGAGATGGAGGCGGCCGGTGCCGAGCCCGGCGGCAAGGCCACGCTCGATCCCTCGATCGAGGGCTACACGCTGTCCGGCGATGCGAACATCATGCACGTGCGGGCCACGGCGCGTTACACGATCAGCGACCCGATCAGCTACGTCTTCGGGTTCACCGCCACCTCGAACACGATCCAGCACGCCCTCGACAACGCGATCCTGTTCGCCTCCGCGCAGTTCCCCGTCGACGGCGTCCTGCGTCTCGACCAGGCGGGATTCCGCGAGCGGATCACCTCCCGTCTCAACCAGCTCATCAACACCTCCAAGCTCGGCATCCGCCTGGAACCGATCGACGTGGTCGTCCGTCCGCCGATGTTCATCAAGACGGACTTCGACGCCGTGCTGGCGGCCGAGGCCGACCGGAGCAGGGCCATGAACGGGGCGCGGGGCTACGAGAACTCCATCTTGGCCAAGGCCAAGGGCGAGGCCGAGGCCTTGATCAATTCCGGCGAAGCCGACCGGTCCCGGATCGTCCAGACCGCCCAGTCCGAGGCCCGTTACCTGAACGACCGCCTGGCGGAATTCCAGAGAACGCCCGGGCTCTTCCGCGAGCGCATCGTTGCCGAGGCCATGTCCCGCGTTTTGACCAATGTGCAGGACAAGTTCATGCTGCCCGAACGCGGCGGCGCGGCCCGCGAGCTGCGGCTCCAGCTGAGCCGCGAGCCGAAGAAGGCCGTCCAACCGCAGGCCGCCGATTCCGCGGCCTTCCTTTCCAAATGACCTGATCGCAACCCGAGAACGCCATGCTCAGCAACCGCCTCAAACACGATCACGATCACGACGACAGTCACAGCCATGGCCACGGTCACGGCCATGGACACGGCGACGGACACGATCACGACCATCACGACCACAAGGCAGGCGAGAAGTGCGACAGCTGCGGGCACGACCATTCGCACACCCAGATCAAGCTGGGCCAGACCATCCTGGGCCTGATCCTCGTCCTGAATTCCTACGTCGTGGAATGGATCTTCCCCGGCACCACCGTGGTGGCCGACTTCAGCGCGATGGCCGGAGCCCTCATCCTAGGCATCCCGATCATCCTCACCGCGATCAAGGATCTCCGCCGCGGCGTCCTAAGCACGAACGAACTCGTCGCGCTCGCTGTTCTGGCCTCCTTCGGCACGCACAACTACCAGGAGGCCGGCCTTGTCGCCTTCTTCATGCTGCTCGGCGAAATCATCGAGACCCGCACCGCCGACGGCGCGCGCAACTCCATCGAGTCGCTGATCAAGTTGACCCCGACCAAAGCCCGCCGCATCACGCCCACGGGCGAGGAGGAGGTGCCCGCCCGCGAACTGAAGATCGGCGACGTCATCCGCATCCGCCCCGGCGACAATGTCGCGGCCGACGGTCTCATCCTCACCGGCCAGGGCTCCATCAACCAGGCGAACATCACCGGCGAGTCGTTGCCTGTGGACAAGAAGACCGGCGAGGAAGTCTTCGCCGGCACGACCAACCTAACTGGCGTCCTCGAGGTGAAGGTCAACCGCGCCGGCACCGACACCACGCTCGGCAAGGTGCGCGAACTCATCCTCGCCGCCGAGAAGACCAAGCTGCCCATCATGCGGATCGTCGACCAATACATGGGCTTCTACACGCCGCTGGTGCTCGTCCTGGGAGCGCTGGTCTGGGCCTTCAGCAAGGACCTTTCCCGCGTCATCGCCGTCTTCATCGTCGCCTGCCCGTGCGCCTTCATCCTCGCGACGCCCACCGCCATGGTGGCCGCCCTTTCCGCCGCCGCACGTCTCGGCATCCTGATCAAGAACGTGGCCGACATCGAGTTGGCCGCGAAGATCAACGCCTTCATCTTCGACAAGACCGGCACGCTCACGCTCGGCAAACTCGTCGTCAGCCGGTTGAACCCCCTCCACGGCACGGCGCCCGCCGATCTGCTCCGCCTGGCCGCCTCCGCCGAACGCTACAGCAACCATCCGACGGCCAAGGCGCTTCTCACTTTGGCGACCGACGCCGGAGTAAAACTTGTCGAGCCTCAGGATTTCGCCGAAGCCGCCGGACGCGGCATCAAGGCCGTGGTCGAAGGATCCACCATCGTCATCGGCCGCGCGCAGTGGCTGAAGGACAACGGCGTGACCGAGGATTTCCTCAGCACCGTCGACCTGAACGAGACCGAGGGCTTCAGCATGCTCTACGTCTCCAGGAACGGGCAGTGCATCGGCTGGGTTGGCCTCCAGGACCAGACCCGCAGCGAAGCCAAGGAAGCGTTGGCCGACCTCAAGGCCGCCGGCGTCCGCCGCATCGCCATGGTTTCCGGCGATCGCCAGCCGGTTGCCATCCGCGTGGCCCGCGAGATTGGTTGCGAGGAAGTTGCGGGCGATTGCCTGCCGCAGAACAAGGTCGAGTTCGTCCAGGCCATGAAGAAGAAGGGCTACCGCGTGGCCGTCGTCGGGGACGGCGTGAACGACGCGCCCGCTCTGGCCGCGGGCGATCTTGGCATCGCCATGGGCGCCGCCGGCTCCGAGGTCGCCATCAACAGCGCAACCATAGCGCTCATGAACAGCGACCTTCGCCGGCTGCCGTTCCTCATCCGTCTCTCGAAGCAGACCCGTTCGGTCATCAACCAGAACTTCCTGCTCGGAATCCTGTTCGTGATCGGCGGACTGGCCCTGGCCGCGACCGGTTACATCAACCCGATCGTCGCGGCCCTCATGCACGTCGGCGGCTCGCTCATCGTCGTCTTCAACAGCTTCCGCCTCGTCCGCGAAGGCGAGGAGCTGGAGCCGTATCAACCGGTGGTCGCTGCCGTTGAACCGGCTCCCGCAGGGGCCCAGCCCATAGGCTTCAAACCACGAGCGGCTTGAGCTATCCTACTGCCATGAGTGCGACTGAAATCATCGCCGAGTTCAAGAAACTGCCGGCCAGCGACCAACGGACCGTGGTGCAGGAATTGTCGGGCTTTCTGCGTTCTGGGCAGCCTAAGACGGATGGTGGTGACGAATTCAACCGACTCGCCGACGAGATGTTTGCGATGAACGCGGAATTGTTCCGCAAGCTGGCCAGTTGAAGTGGAGGAACCACGTTTCATCACGCTCTCCGAGACCATGACGTTGCACTCGAAATCTCTGGCTCTTTTCGGCGGAAGCGAAGGAGTCCGGGAACCCGGCCTTGTCGAATCGGCCCTGGCGTCGGCCGTGAACGAGCGCGTTTATGGCAACGGCGATGAATTCGCGGTCGCGGCGGCATACGCGTTCCATCTGTCGCAGGCGCAGACTTTCGTCGATGGAAACAAGCGGACAGCAGTTGCGGCCTCGATGATGTTTCTGCGTCTGAACGGGCATCCGTTCTTCGTGGATGATGGCACTCTCTACGCGGCGCTGATCGCCGTCGCCGAGAAGCGGATGACCAAGGCCGGGGTGGCCGATGTTCTCCGCAGACTGACTGAGAAGACTTGAACAGCATGACAACCCCAACCCAGACCCAGCAGCCGGGCTCCACCGAGCGCGCCGCCGAAACCGTCGTCGCCGTGCGCGGCTTGTCGAAGGTGTTCAAGGACTTCTGGGGCCGGCCCAAGGCCCGCGCCGTGGACAACGTCGATTTCGAGGTCCGCAAGGGCGAGGTCTTCGGATTGCTCGGACCCAACGGCTCCGGCAAATCGACCACGGTCAAAATGCTCCTCGGCCTGCTCAATCCGACCAAGGGCCACATCGAGGTCTTCGGCCATTCCCCGCGCCACGTCGCGACGAAGGCGCGCATCGGCTACTTGCCGGAAGAGTCCTACCTCTACCGCTACCTCGACTCGGCTGAGACGCTCGAGTTCTTCGGCAATCTCTTCCAGCTCGGCTCCTCCGAACGGCAGAAGCGCGCCGAGCAGCTCATCGACATGGTGGGCTTGAGCAATGCGCGCACCCGGCTCGTCGGCGAATTCTCCAAGGGCATGCAGCGCCGCATCGGCCTGGCCCAGGCGCTGATCAACGATCCCGACCTCGTCATCCTCGACGAACCGACGGCCGGCCTCGACCCGATCGGTTGCCGCGAGGTGAAGGACCTGATCGTCGCGTTGGCCAAACGCGGCAAGACCGTCATCCTCAGCAGCCACCTCCTCGCCGATGTCGAGGATGTCTGCGACCGCGTGGTCATCTATTACGGCGGCAAGATCCAGGCCTACGGCACGCTCCAGGAACTCCTGACCAACCGCGATTCCATGCGGATCACCACGCCGCCGCTGTCGCGTGAAACCACGGAGAAGGTCCTCGCGATCATCCGGCAGGACGTGAACGAGGATAAAATCCGCATCGATAACCCGACGCAGAACCTCGAGAGCTATTTCCTCGGAGTCGTCCAACGCGCGCGCCAGTCGGCGGAGACGTCCGGCGCCACGTCGGGCGGCAAGGTCGCGGCCTACTTGGCCGGCGAAGGCGAAGCGCCGTCGCCGGAAGCGCAGACGGCCAAGCTGCTCGAACGGTTGACTGCCCCCGCGGCAACGATGGAGCCGGCCTCCGCGGTCCCGGCGCAGGGAACGCCGCCCGGCGAATCCTCGGTCGACGCATCGAAGCTGGACTTGCTCACCAAATCCACGGCGGCGCCTCCGGTTCAACCCTCTTCCGCGACGACCCGTCCGGTCGTGTCGAGTCCCGCTCCCACGGCCGAGGACGTCGCGAAGACCAACGACAAGCTTTCGTCGCTTCTCGGAGGCAAGAAGTAGCCCGCCATGGCAGAAGGGAAGCACAAGTTCGGAATGTTCGAGGATCCCGCCGGGGGATTCCGGGCCGTCCCCGTCGGTTTCAACTGGGCGGCCGCGTTGGTCCCGTGGATCTGGGCGGTAACCAAAGGGCATTGGGGCCCGGCAGCGGCGTTGGTCGCGTTGGACCTCATTCTGGCTTTGGTCCTGTTCCCGATCGCCGACCTGCAGTCGAGCGTGATGGTGTTCAGGGCGGTCCTGGCGGTGGGAGTCGGGTATTACTTCGGCAGCCATGGAAACCCGTGGCAGGCGGACAAGCTCGAAGCGCGGGGCTTCAAGTTCCGCGGCGTCATCGAAGCGTTGTCCGCGGGGTCGTCCGTCGATCTGGTCAGGACCGGCAACGCCACCCTCGTCCGCCACCGCGCCCTGCTTTCGGCATCGGCCGTCACGCTCGTCCCCAAGTCGCTCCAGCCCATCGCGGCCATCGCGGCCCTGACCTGGAAAGCGGCGTTCCGGTTCCGGCTTTTCTGGGTGCTGCTCTTCCTCCTGATGGTCACCGTCACGGTGCTGCCCCTGGTGATCAAGGACGACGGAACCCCGCGCGGGTTCGTGCAGATCATGCTCACCTACACGTTGAGCCTGATGACCGTCCTGTTGGGATTCTCCACCCTTTGGCTGGCCTGCGGGACACTGGCGCGGGACATCGAGGAGTGCCAGATGCAGGTGGTGGCGACGAAGCCGGTGGCCCGCTGGCAGATATGGATGGGCAAGTGGATCGGCCTTTCGCTGCTCAACCTGGCGCTGCTCACGATCGCGGGCGCGAGCGTCTATTTTTTCCTGCTCTACCGCGCCTCCGGGCTTCCGGCCGAACAGCGGGCGGTGCTCAACAACGAGATCTTCGTCGCGCGCGGAAGCCTCAGGGAACCGATGCCGGACCTGAAGGCGGACGTCGACCGGATCGTGGCCGAACGCATGAAACTCCCCGAAGTGGCGGCGGCCGTGGACCGGGCCACGCTCCGCATGATGACGGAGAACCAGATCAAGGCCCGTCACCAGGTGGTGATGCCCGGGTTTCTGCGGCAGTGGAAGATCGACCTGGGGTTCCTCCAGGACCGTCTGAACAAGGAGCAGTTGTTCGTCCGGTTCAAATTCTTCGTCGCCCAGACCAACGAGGCCAACCTCTACCGGGGATCGCTGAAGGTCGGTCCTCCGGAGACCCCGAAGGTCCAGAAATTCGACCAGACATTCGCCGCGGAGACGTTCCATGAGATCGCCATCCCGACGGGCCTGGCCGATGAGAAAGGGGTCCTGACGGCCGAGTTCCACAATCTGAGCGAGGCGACGATGGTCTTCCAGCTGGAGGACGGATTCGAGCTGCTCTACCGCGAGAGCGGCTTCGGCCCGAACTTCGTGCGCGGCCTGACCGTGATCTTCTGCTGGCTCGTGCTGCTGGCCGCCGTCGGCCTGGCCGCGGGCAGCTACCTGTCATTCCCCGTCGCGGCCCTGGTGTCGGTCGCCGTCCTGCTCATCGGCCTGTCCGGAGGCACGCTCCAGTCCGTGGTCGAGGAGGGGACCGTGCTCGGCACCGACCACGACACGGGCAAGCCGATCAACACGACGGTGGACGCGTTGATGGTGCCGGTCTTCCGCGGCCTGCTCGTGGTCGTGAACGTGGCCCGCGATTTCTCGCCGGTCGATTCGCTCAGTTCCGGCCGGAGCATCACGTGGCTCTCCACGGGCACCGCCGTCGTCCAGATCATCGGTTTGGCCGGGGGCGTCTTCGCGGCCCTCGGGATCTATGCCTTCCATCGCCGGGAACTGGCGCGAACCCAGGCGGCCTCCTGACATGAACCGCTCCCGCACCACGCTCTTCAAGGCCTCGCTCATCGCGCTCATCGTCCTTTTGCTGGCGGTGGCCGGGCTTTTCCAGAACGGCCTCAACAAGGAACGCACCGCCCTCGGGATGAACCGCTACGTCGAGCTCAAGGGCGCTCCGCCGGTGCTGGCCCTGACGACCGTCGCGCTCGGCGGGTTCCGCGGCCTGGTGGCGAACGCGCTCTGGATCCGGGCCATCGAGCTGCAGGACCAGGACCGCTACTTCGAGAAGGTGCAGCTTGCCGACTGGATCGTGAAGCTGGAACCCCACTACGCGCACGTGTGGCGGGTGCAGGCGTGGGACATGGCCTACAACATCTCGGTCAAGTTCACCGACCACAACGACCGTTGGCGCTGGGTGCAGAAGGGCTTCGAGCTCATCCGCGACCAGGGGCTCTACTACAATCCGGACGAAGCCACCCTTTATCATGAGATCGCCTGGATCTTCATGCACAAGATGGGGCAGAACCTCGACGACGCCCACAGCCTCTACAAGCTCAGCTGGGCCCGCGAGATGGATGACGTCCTCGGAACCAACTACGTCTCCCTCATCGACCCGACGACCGATGACGAAAAGGAACGCGCCAAGGAACTTCGCGAACGCTACAAGCTCGATCCCGCCTTCATGAAGGAGCTCGACGGGCGCTACGGGCCGCTCGAATGGCGCCTGCCCGAGGCCCACGCCATCTATTGGGCCGCGCTCGGCCTGAAGAAGACCGTCGCCAAGGATCCGATGGCCCTGCGCCGCCTGATCTACCAGTCGATGCAGCTTGCGGTCACCCGCGGCCGCGTCATGCCGGACCTGGCCACGGGCCGCATCATCCTGGGACCGAACATCGACATGAGCGAACGCGCCAACGAGGCCTACCTCGAGAACCTGAAGTTCGACCCGGAGAACTTCGCCCAGGTCCAGACCTCCCATAAGAATTTCCTGCGGAACCTTCCCTACCACTTCTACCTCGAAGGCCGGACGACCGAGGCCGGACGGTGGTTCAACTACCTGCGGGAGCAGTATCCCGGGGCCGTGCCCGAAGGCATGGATCTCGAGGCCTACAGCGTCAGCAAGATCTCCGAATACGCCGGGGAAACCAGCCAGGACAGGAGCACCGCGATACTCAAAGGCCTCGTCACCCGCTACTACCTTGATCTCGCCACCGACAACGACGACCGCGCCGCCACGATGCTCCGCCTGGCGCAGAAGGTCAGGGCCCGCTACATGACCGAGATCGGCAAAGGCCAGGACATCCGCGTCTTCCTGCCGGAGGTTCCCGATCTTCTCCGGACCGTAAGGGAAGAACTTCTCGGCCAGCAGTCGGGGGTAATGCCCGAAGTCCAAGCGATGCTCCGCACCCGGCTTGGACTGCCAGCGCCCACCAACTCCGTCGCGCCGGTGCGGATTCCGATGGCCCGCCCGCCCGAGGCCCCGGCGACCACCAACGCCGCTCCGGGCAAGGGAGCGTGATCCCGCGGGAGTTTTCCGTTGCCTGTCCGTTCCGGCGCTACCTAGGCTGTTCAAATCACGGGCTGCCCCAGCCTGCTGTTTCCGGCCAGCCATGAACTCGAAAAAAAAGCCTGCGAAGAAGACGTCCGCCGGAAGCCACCCACCCACGTCCGCCGCTCCTTCACCCGGCGCCGCCAAGCCCTTGGCGAAGGCGCCCCTCAAACTTTCGATTCCTCCGATCCTCCTCGAAGGCGATCCCGATCCTTCCACCTATCGGAAGCTGGCACCGAAAGTAGCGCCTCCGGCCGTCGCGGCAGTTCCGAATTCAGTCGTCCCCGAGCCGGCCAAGGAACCGGTGGCTGCTCCGGCCAAAACCGTCGTCGACGGTGGTGGTTCGGAAACGCTCAGCCTTGGGGAGCTTCGTCTGCTGGCGCGGGATCCCTACACCCTGTTCGCCCAATGGGATCTGGCCGAATCCGAAATGAACCGGGCCCGTGGCCGCGCCGCCGACGGGATGATTGTTCTTCGGGTCCATCGACGTTCGGTCGAAGGCCCCGTGGTCGTCGAGATCCCGGTGCTGGGCGGAGAACGCCATGAGTTCATTCCCGTGCCGCACGCGGCCACGGCCTACGCGTGTCTGCTGGGCTACCGCTCGGTTGAAGGGCGCCAGTGGTTCTCCCTGGCGCAGTCGGAGACGGTTGTGACGGCACCCGATCCGCTCGCCCACCGGACCGGAGCCACCGCCATGAAGATGGGCCGCTGGAGCGCCCTGGAGGACTTCGCCTTTCAAACGACCGACGTTCCGGCAGAAGCGCCGGTCCTGGCTGTGGTTGCCCCATCCATCGCCCCATCCTTTGTCGCTCCCTCGTTCGCCGTTGCTCCTTCATTTCCCGCTGTGGTGCAACGCCACGTCGGGAATCGGGCGCACTTGGCGGCGGCGGATCCGTTTGCGACGCCGAGTTCGGCCGAGCTGATTTATCCGCCTGAGGCGCCTTGGCATCCGGGTGTGGTTCCCAGTTCCGCAATTCCGATGGCCGAGATGATGCGGGCCGCGTCGGTTGATCTTCCGTCGAGCCCGGTGGTCCTTCCTCCGGAAATGCGGAAAGGGTTCTGGTTCGCGGTGAATGCCGAAGTCGTGGTCTATGGGTCGACCGAACCGGACGCCGCGGTCACGTTGGCGGGCCGTGCCGTCAAGCTGCGGCCGGACGGATCCTTCAGCTTCCGCTTCAGTTTGCCAGACGGCCATTTCCAGCTGCCCATAACCGCGTCATCCGCCGACGGGACGGAACGCCGCGGAGCCGAGCTGCTGTTGTCGCGGTCGACGGGAATCTCGGGCGAAGTCGGGGTGCATCCGCAGGACAAGTCGCTGCGCCCGCCGGCCGCCTGATTCCTGAGTCTTCGCGGAAGATGAAAGCAAGCGGACATTGGGCACGCGCGGGCCTCCTTTCGGACGGGGTGTCCGCAGGAATTACCGGTCGCGGTGCGGTTGGGCTGCGTTAGGGTTTATCCGGCATGAATCCGTATCGCAGGGCCGCCACGTTCCTCATCCGCATCGTCGCCATCTCGATGATCTTTTTCGGGGCCACGCTGTTCTTCTTCGACGGAGCGAAACGAAAAGTATCCCGTCGGACGCCCGACCGCGTCGCGCCGGCCGG
>JAYUUX010000035.1:0-2433 GCA_043754645.1 Verrucomicrobiales bacterium
AGCGACGACGGGCACGTCTGGGTCGGCGGATTCGCGGCGCGCATGAACCCCGACGGTTCGGCCGTGAAGATCATCGGCCACAACTTCCGCAACAGCTACGAGCAGACGGTCACGGCCTACGGCGACGTCTTCCAGAACGACAACGACGATCCCCCGGCCTGCCGCACCGCGTTCCTGTTGGAATACGGCAACGCCGGCTTCTCCTCGAACGACGGCAAACGATCCTGGCAGGCCGACCGCCGACCCGGCCAGACGGTCCCGATCTCCGAATGGCGCCAGGAAGATCCCGGCGTCATGCCCGCAGGCGACGTCTACGGCGGCGGATCGCCGACCGGCATCGCCTTCTACGAGGACGGTGCGCTCGGCAAGGACAACCGCGGCCTGCTGCTGAGCTGCGAACCCGGCCGCAATGTCGTCTTCGGCTACAAGCCCGTTCCCGACGGCGCCGGCTTCAAGCTCGAGCGCTTCGACTTCATCACCTCGAACAAGGAAGGCGAATACTCCGGCACCGACTTCAAGGGTGGCCGCCGCCTCCCCGATCCCGAACTCAAGATCATGTTCCGTCCCTCGGACGTGACCGTCGGAACGGACGGCGCGATCTACGTCGCGGACTGGTTCGATGCGCGCGTCGGCGGCCATGCGGACTGGGATGACACCCTGTCGGGCACGATCTACCGCATCGCTCCGAAGGGCTTCAAGTCGAAGGTCGCCAAGGTGGACTTCGGCACCGTCGACGGTGCCATCACCGGCTTGAGGAGCCCCGCCGTGAACGTCCGGGGAACTGCCGGACTCGCACTCGTCGCCATGGGCGACAAGGCCCTGAAGCCTGTCACGAAACTGCTGAAGGACGAAAACCCCTACGTCCGCGCCCGCGCCGTCTGGATCCTTTCGCAGCTCGGTGCCGAAGGCATCAAGCAGGTCGAAGGCGAACTGAAGAACAAGGACGCCCAGACCCGCGTCGTCGCGTTCCGCGCGCTGCGCCGCCAGAACCACAACCTCCTCGCCACCGCGTCGAAGCTCGCCGTCGATCCGGCGCCCGCGGTCCGTCGCGAAGTCGCATTGGCCATGCGCGACATGACGTTCGCCCAGTCCAAGGACATCCTGCTCGCCGTCGCGAAGGGCTACGACGGCAAGGACCGCACCTATCTCGAAGCCTGGGGCACCGGCGCCAACGGCAAGGAGTCGCAGGTCTACGATTTCATCAAACCCGTCCTCAACAACCCGAACGCCGTGAAGTGGACGCCGCAGTTCGCAGGACTCGCCTGGCGTTTGCACACGCCGCAGAGCGTCGCCGACTTCAAGGAACGCGCCCTGGCCAAGACCCTTTCCGCCGCTGACCGCAAGGCCGCCGTGACGGTCATCGGATTCAACAGTTCGAAGGAAGCGGCCGACGCGATGCTCGAAGTCGCCGCCAAGGCCGACGGACCCGCCAAGGCCGACGCCTTCTGGTGGCTCATGAACCGCAAGGACAGCACCTGGAAGGAACACCAACTCGGCGGCGAACTGAAGAAGCGCGGCATCTACGATCCGGAGACCGTCGAGATCACTCCCGCCTCGATGCCGGCGGCCGAACCTGCGAAGTATGCCGTGGCCGACGTCCTCAAGCTCAAGGGCAACGCCAAGGCCGGCGCCACCAAGGCGGCCGCCTGCTATGCCTGCCATCGCGTCGGCGCGAACGGCCTCGACTACGCGCCCGAACTCACCGGCTGGGCCTCGCGCCAGACGACGGAGGTGCTCATCAACTCGCTCATCAACCCCTCCGCCGACATCGCCGCCGGCTACACCGGCTACGAACTCACGCTGAAGAACAACGAGGTCATCCACGGCCTCGTCCTGTCCGACGGCGACCCGACCATCATCCAGTCCGCCGGTGGCCTGACCCAGATGGTTCCCAAGAACCGCATCGCCGGTAAGAAGAACCTCGGCCGTTCGCTCATGATGAGCGCCGATCAGATGGGCCTGACTCCGCAGGACCTCGCCGACATCGCCGCCTACCTCAAAACGGTGAAGTAAGCGAAGGCCCGCATTCAAAAGCCGGCAGGTCCCGCGATCTGCCGGCTTTTGTTTTTCCGTGAATTAGCGGCGGAGCGGCGCAAGACAGTGGCCCACAGCGTGAGCTGTGGGTTGGGTATCCTGACGCTGAAAAGCTCCGGAGGAGCGACAGACGCCGATCTGCCGCTCCTCCGGAGCTCGTCTCCTTCAGCCCTCCGACCCCGGGCTCTCGCCCGGGGCTACCTTCTTTCGCTGCTCCGCAGCTGGTTTGAAGACACTCCCTAGCTGGATTCTTACTCTTCGTCCCAATCAGATTAAGAAGCCGGGAAGGATTAAGATCAGCACAGCCTGCCAATCCGCTTGCTTGACCGTTTCCACCAAGGGGACAGAACTTCCTCCATGCGTTTCCGACTTCCCGCCTTCGCCCTCGGCCTTCTTTTC
>JAYUUX010000036.1:0-7576 GCA_043754645.1 Verrucomicrobiales bacterium
GTCAACTTGCCGCCGGAATTCCATCGGTTTCTTGCCAAGACGGGCGCCTTGGCCACAGTCCGCACGCATGCGTTTCCGCGCGATCTTGGTCCACATCGGACTTCTCATGGCTCCTGCCGTTTTTGCGGCTGAGACCAATTCGTTTCCCGGCGACGGGTGGATCACCAACCGGATCACTCTTCCGCGGCTCATCGGGACGAACCGCGTGAACTTCGCCGACTTCGCCCGGCTCCACTCGCGGGAAGTCGGCGGGCGGCTCAAGGTCCGTTGGCCGGGGGACACGAACGCCACCGGCGTGACGGTCTGGATCAGCGCGGGTCCGTTGGGTCATTGGAAGTCGCGGGACTGGCGTCCGCGCAGGATGGCGCTCGGCGAACTCGGCTGGGAGGCCAACGTGCCGGTGGAGGATCTCGACGAGGCGATCGCCTACTTTGTATCGGCCGTCCGGTCGGGCCGGACTAACTACTCGATTCTCCGCAGTGTAGTTCCCCGTGACGCGGAGCTTCCGCAGCCGACCTCCGCGTTCTGGCCGTTCCTGGAAGGATTTGAAGACGGCTTCCACAGTTGGTGGACCGAAGGCGACCGGACCGGCGCGGCCCTGTCGCTGTCGGCCGAACCCCGGACCGGTTACGCGTCGCTCCGCCTCGTCATTCCCGAGCGCGGTCGATCAGCGACGGCGCTGACGACGCGGATACGGGGATCGGTGATCCGTGCCAGCCAAGCGACGGGCTTGAGGTTCTGGGTCCGTGGATCGGGCGGGGACGGGAAGCTCAAGCTGACGGCGTTCGCGGATGCGGAGACCCTGAGCCAGACGAGCGCGGGCTTTCGCGCGGAGGTCGCGGTAGGGAGCAAGGGACCATGGCAACGGGTCGAAGTCTTGTTCGCCGGACTGGGTTCGTTCCCGATCGCAGCTCTGGATCGTCTGGCGTTTGAGTTTTCCGGCCCCGGCGCCGCGGCACTCTTCCTTGATGACCTGGAACTGATCGGTCCCTGGGCGGATGTGAAGTGACGGTCGCCAAAAGCAAAACGGCCATCGGTGAGGATGGCCGTCGCGGGGAGATGTTTTGGAGGCCTCTCAGGTCTCGATCGCGTAGACCTTGATCTTGTTGTAGAGGGTCTGGCGCCCGATGCCGAGGCGCTTGGCGGCTTCGAGCTTGTTGCCGCCGGTTTCCTTGAGCACCTGGATGATGGTATTGCGCTCCATCGCTTCCATGAGCGTCAGGTCCTCGACTTCTGCCGGGTTGAGCACCGTTGTGATCGACAGGTCCTGCACGTCGGCATGGTCGCCTTCGGCCATGAGCACGGTGCGCTGGATCTCGTTCTGGAGCTGCCGGACGTTGCCGGGCCAGTCGAACGTTCGGAGCATTTCAGCGGCCGTCGGAGTGAATCCGACGAGGTTGCGGCCGGCCTGACCGGCGAAACGTTTCAGGAAGGCGACGGCGAGCGGCAGGATGTCCTCGCGGCGTTCGCGCAGCGGAGGCAGGGCCACCGAGACCGTGCTGATGCGATAGAAGAGGTCTTCGCGCAGCTTGCCTTCCTTAATGGCCTGCTCGGGCGGGCGGTTGGTCGCGGCAATGACGCGGCAATCGATCTTGTAGGTGGCTTTGCCGCCGACGGGTCGGACTTCCTTCTCCTGAAGGACACGAAGCAGCTTGCTCTGGGTGTCGACGGGCATCTCGGAAATCTCGTCGAGGAACAGCGTGCCGCCTTCGGCCTGGCGGAACAGTCCGTCGCGGTCCTGGGTCGAGCCGGTGTAGGCGCCTTTGACGGAGCCGAAGAGTTCGCTCTCGATGAGTTCACGGGGCAGGGCGGCGCAGTTCACGCGGACCATGGGGCCCTTGTTGCGCGGGCTCATGGCGTGAATCAGGTCGGCGACGACCTCCTTGCCGGTGCCGCTTTCGCCCGTGATGAGGACGGAAACCTCGCTCGGCGCGATGCGTTCGACCGAGCGCATGACGTTCTTCATCGCCGGGCTTTGGAAGATCGGCGACATGCCGCCGCTCATCGTCGAGAGAGCTCGACGGAGGCTGCTGGCCTCCTCGGTCAAACGCTTATGCTCCAACGCACGCTCGACCATGATGAGGAGCGATTTGTGGTCGAACGGCTTGCTCTGGAAATGATACGCGCCCCGCTTCGTGGCCTCGACGGCGAGGTCGAAGGTCGCATAGCCGGTGAGCACGATGACCTGCGTCTCGGGCCACTGGCGCTTGATCATCGGGAGGAGCTCGAGGCCGTCGCCATCGGGCAGGACGAGGTCGAGCAGCACGACGTCGGGCTGCGGCCCGGTGAAGGATTCCCTGAGTTCTCCGGCGCTGGCCTTGAGCATCGGCTCGTAGCCGCCGAGCTGGAGAATCGTGTTCACGAGGACGCGGATTTCATCCGAGTCGTCGACCACCATGACGGTTGCCTTCATAGATTTCGTGGGCTGCTGTCGCAGCAGGCTTGAGTAAAGTCCGAGAAAAACTCCGAGAACCCGGCGTGTCGGTCAATCAATCGTTCTGGATGAAACTGGACGGACATCAAGTATGGCAAGACAGGACTGCGCGCTTCGAGCACTTCGACGACCCCGTCGAACGGGCAAAAACCGGTCGCTTCGAGGAGCGGCGCCACCTTGTCGACCGCCTGATGATGGGAGGAATTGACCCGCAAATGGCCGTCCGGCCAAAAGGCCCGCAGACGGCTCTTGGGCTTCAGCAGGATTTCATGGACCAGCTCGTCCTTCTGTTTTGAACAGCGGTGCTCGAGCGCCTTCGGGCGTTGGCTCGGGATGTCGACCAACAGGGTGCCGCCAAGCGCGACATTGAGCAGCTGATGGCCCCGGCAGATCGCCAGCAGCGGTTTCTCCAGCCGGAACACCTCGTCGATCACCTGAAGCTCGATCGCGTCGCGGATTCGGTCCGTTTCCTTGACCGTGGCCGCAAGGGGCTGGGGCAGGCTCTTGCGGTAGAGCTTCGGCTGGACGTCCTCGCCGCCGGTCAGCAGGACACCGTCGGCGCGACGGACGCATTCCGAAACGATCTCCGGGTCGGTTTCGCGGGACAGGATGAACGGAATGCCGCCGGCCTTCGCGATCGACCGGGCGTAGCAGTCCGAGAGGCTCAGGGACAGGTCGTCGAACTCGTAGCCCTGCGGCTGGATGCAGGGGGTGATGAGGATGAACGGCCGGCGGCTCATCGATGAAACGCCGGGATTTCAGTCTCCGGAAACAGTTCCTTGATCCGCTTGCGGATCTTGGCCGCGGTCTCGGGACGCGCCGCCATACGGCGGATGCGCCGGTCCACCGCGTCGAGCAGGGAAAGCCAGTCCTCCACCGGCGCGGTCTTTAGGGGTTCCCAATGCTCGAAGCGTTCCTTCTGAGCGTAGAACTGCCACCGGTCGCCCTTGGCGACGGCGTAGCAGTTCATGTGGGTGCCGTCCTCCAGCTTCCGCCGCCAACCGATTTGTCCTTTGTTCATGGTGGGAAATTGTCAGGCGGATCAGGCCACGAACTCCTTCGGTTCGGGCAGGTCGACGCTCGCGACGGCCATCGCCGCGATGCCTTCCTCGCGTCCGATGAATCCAAGCCGCTCGTTGGTGGTGGCCTTGATGCCGATCCGTTTCGGGTTCACGCCCAGCGCTTCGGCGATGCAGAACTTCATCGCCTCGATGTGCGGTTTGATCTTGGGGGCTTCGCACACCAGCGTCATGTCGACATTGACGATGCGTCCGCTGTGGAACTTCACCTGGCGCGCGGCTTCCTCGAGGAACACTTTGCTCGGTGCGCCTTTCCAGCGCGGGTCCGTGTTGGGAAAGAAATGGCCGATGTCGCCCTCCCCAAGCGCGCCAAGGACCGCGTCCGTCAAAGCGTGCAGCAGCGCATCCGCGTCCGAATGGCCGTCGAGGCCGAGCGTGTGCGGAATCTCCACCCCGCCAAGCACCAGCTTGCGGCCGGGAACCAGCGGATGGACGTCATAACCGATGCCTACGTGAACCATGGGTAAGGAGTATGGGGTCGATCGGCGAAACGCCAAGCGCCGGATGGAATGGAAACGCTGGCGGTTAAGTGGCGGAGGCGTAACGCGGTTCCCGCGCTCCGCAGGATCACCCGGAGGATTCTTCCGTCCGCGAGGTCTCGCCGTTGAGGCGAGCTTCGAGGGCAGCGACCCGTTTGACGAGTTCGGGCAGATGCTGGATGGCGATGAGTTGGCGTTTCAGGCGGCGATCCGGCTGGGCCGGGGTCCCGAACCATTTCTCGCCCTCGGGCACGTCGTGCATGACGCCGGATTGTGCCGAGATGATCGCCTTGCTGCCGATCTTGAGATGACCGGCGACGCCGACCTGGCCGGCCAACGTCACGTAGTTTCCCATCTTGGTGCTGCCCGCGACGCCGACCTGGGAGATGAGAAGGCAATGGTCGCCGAGGGTCACGTTGTGGGCGATCTGCACGAGGTTGTCGATCTTGGTGCCCCGTCCGATGGTCGTCGGTCCGAGCGCGCCCCGGTCGATCGTCACGTTTGCGCCGATCTCGACGTCGTCATGGATCACGACGTGGCCCACTTGCGGAACCTTGCGGTGCAGTCCCTGGTCGAGGACGTAGCCGAAGCCGTCGGAACCCACCACCGTTCCCGCGTGGATGCGCACGCGGTTTCCGATCTGGGTTTTGGAATACAGGGTGATGTTCGGCTGCAGGAAGCAGTCCTCGCCGACTGTGCTGCCCGCTCCGACGAAGACCGAAGCGATCAACGCCGTGCGCGGTCCGATCTTCACCCCGTCCGCGACGGTGCAGTGCGGCCCGATGTGGGCCGTCGGGTCGATCACCGCAGACGTTGCGATGACCGCCGAGGGATGGATTCCGGCCGTGAACTTCGCCTCCGGGAAAAAGATCGGCAGGACCTTGGCGAAAGCGATCCGGGCGTTGGGGACGCGGATGACCGTTTTCTTGTCCGATTGAAACGGCCCGTCCACCAGGATGGCGACCGCGGCCGACTGCTCCGCTTTCTGGAAAAAAGTTTCGTTCTCCGCAAAGGTCAGATCCCCCGCCTTGGCGTTCGTCGCCGGTGAGAAGCCCGATAGTTGGATGGCCGGATCGCCGACGACTTCGCCGCCGAGTTGCTGGGCAATTTCTTGGGCGGTGAATGACATGGTTCCGTGGGGTCCTACTTGCCGCGGCGGTCGATGATCACGTTGCCCGCGCCGAGGACGATGATCTTCGGATGCCACTCCTCGGCCTCGGACTCATCCACGACCGTGTAGCTCATGATGGTGATCAGGTCGCCGGGCTTGCCGAGGTGGGCGACGGCGCCGTTGAGTTCGATCGAATTGGAGCCCCAGGAACCCTTGATGATGTAGGTCTCCCAGCGTTCCCCGTTCGCCATGTTCGAGCAGAGGATCCGCTCGTAGGGACGCATGCCGGAGGCTTCCAACAGGTCGGCGGCGATCGTCAGGCTGCCTTCGTAGTCGACGCTGGCGGCGGTGACGGTCGCGCGGTGGATCTTCGATTTGAGGAGGTGGACCAGCATCGGTTGGCGGGGAAACTAGGGGTGGGCCCACCGGTGCGCCAACTCATTTTGCCGCAGGGCCAAGTCATCCGTTGACCCGGCCAATGCCCGCCGACTATAAGCCCGGGGTTTCCGGGCAATCGCATCAACAGCTTCATTCCACGTTTATGAGCAGAAAGATTCGTTACGGCATGATCGGCGGCGGACGCGGCGCGTTCATCGGCGCAGTCCACCGCATCGCGGCCAACATCGACGGACAGATCGAACTCGTCGCCGGCGCTTTCTCCTCGGATGCCGAGAAGTCCAAGGCCTCCGGAGCCGACTTCTTCCTCGCGCCCGACCGCGTCTACGCCAGCTACGCCGAACTGGTCGCCAAGGAAGCGGCGCTCCCGGCCGACAAGCGCATCGACTTCGTTGCCATCGTCACGCCGAACCACGTCCACTTTCCTGCCGCCAAGGCCGCGCTCGAAGGCGGCTTTCACGTGCTGAGCGACAAGCCCGCGACCTTCGATCTCGCCGAAGCCAAGGAACTGGCCGCCATCGTTAAGAAGACCGGCCTGCTCTACGGCCTCACGCACAACTACACCGGCTACCCGCTGGTGAAAGAAGCCCGCCACCTCGTCGCCAGCGGCAAGCTCGGCAAGATCCGTAAGGTGGTCGTTGAATATCCCCAGGGTTGGCTCGCGACGCGCATCGAAGCTTCCGGCCAGAAGCAGGCCGCCTGGCGCACGGATCCGAAACGTTCCGGCGCCGCGGGCTGCATCGGTGACATCGGCACCCATGCCGAGAACCTCGCCGAATACATCACCGGTCTCCAGATCAGCGAACTCGCCGCCGACATCACGGCCTTCGTGAAAGGCCGCAAGCTCGACGACGACGGCAACGTCCTCCTCCGCTTCAAGGGCGGCGCCAAGGGCGTGCTCCACGCCTCCCAGATCAGCGTCGGCGAGGAGAACAACCTCAACATCCGCGTCTACGGCGAACTCGGCGGCCTCGAATGGCACCAGCGCGAACCCAACACGATGCTCCTGAAGTGGCCCGACCAGCCCATGCAGGTCTATCGCACCGCCAACGGCTACTTGAGCGACGCCGCCAAGGCCGCCGGCCGCACGCCGCCCGCTCATCCCGAGGGCTACCTCGAAGGCTTCGCGAACATCTACAAGAACTTCGCCACCGCGATCCGTGCCCGTCAGGCCGGCACGAAGTTGAAGAAGGACGATCTCGCGAACGACTATCCCAAGATCGAGGACGGC
The DNA here is from genome assembly GCA_043754645.1 of Verrucomicrobiales bacterium. GTDB lineage: Bacteria > Verrucomicrobiota > Verrucomicrobiia > Limisphaerales > CANJSG01 > CANJSG01. The sequence goes on from JAYUUX010000036.1 coordinate 6,731, forward strand.
GTGCGCGGCATGGCCTTCATCGAAGCCGTGGTGAAGTCGTCCAAGGCCAACGCGGCGTGGACCAAGCTCGACGCCTGATCAAATCGCAGGTGGCGGCAGTCGCGCGGCGACTGCCGGCCGGGCCGCAACGCGGCCCGGCCTACCCGAACAAGAGGATTGACCCGTTGACCTTGTCGTTTTCCGGCAGTTGGAAGCGTGGTCGGTGAAGTTCCATGAAACGCAGAACAGCGATCTTGGCGGCGGTCGCCGTTTGTTTCACCGGTGGAATCCTGTGCTGGATCGCAGTTTACTCGGCTTCCGGCGAGTGGACGTTCCGGAAACTGGTGTGTCGTGGTGCTCCTATGCCCGTGCCGGTTTCGGACATCCGCTGGGAACGTGACGATCCGTTCCGGTTGGGGATTCTCTTCGACCTGGGCGAACGGATTTACCGAGGTCGATTCGTCGTCGCGGTGGACGATTTCGGCCAGCTTCTCAAGGCGGGAGGCTTTTCCGGATTCAAGGGCGACTTCATACCCGGCGGTGGACCCGATCCAAAGGATCCCAGCTTCGAGATCTATTTCCGGGACGTAGGGCAGGGACAGGAGTTCCTTTGGCGAAAACGGGCAGACACGAACGCGTTCTATCTCCAGTTCAACATTTGAACCGGGTGGGCCAGCACAGATTCCCTCACTTCTTCATCCTGCGCAGCAGGTCGAACTGGCAGAGGGCGACGACGACGAGCGGGTGGTTGAGGCGACGAGGCCGCGAATCGCGGAGACGGGGACGAGCTTGGTTCCGAACCGTTGAACGAACCGCTTTGTTGGAAGTCTTTGTTTTCCCGGAGCGGCTGGTTCCGAAGTTCGTCGC
>JAYUUX010000037.1:0-2373 GCA_043754645.1 Verrucomicrobiales bacterium
GGGATCGAGCACTTTGTAGACGCGATGGCCGATGCCCATGATCTTCCGCTTCTGGGCGAGACTCTCCTCGACGAAATGGTCGACCTTGTCCAGCGAGCCGATCTCCTGGAGCATCTTGATCACGCCTTCGTTCGCGCCGCCGTGGAGCGGGCCCTTGAGCGTGCCGATCGCCGTCGTGATCGCCGAATACATGTCCGACAACGTGGCGATGGTGACGCGCGCGCTGAAGGTGGAGGCGTTCATGCCGTGGTCCGCATGGAGCACGTAGCAGAGGTCGATGGTGTTCTCCTTCTCGGCGGACGGCTTCACACCGTCGACCATGTAGAGGAAGTTCGCCGCTTCACCAAGAGTCGGATCGGGCGCCACGAGGGACAGGCCCTGCCGGGCCCGGTGGAAGTAGGCCATGATGACCGGGATCTGCGCGATGAGCCGGAGCGCCTTGCGGCGCTGGGCGTCCATCGTGTCGTCGTCGGCCGTGGTGTCGTAGCAGCCGAGCGCGCTGACGCCGGTGCGGATGGCGTGCATCGGCGGGCAATCCTTGGGCAGCTTCGTGACGAGATCGATGACTCCGCGCGGAATGTCGCGGAACCCGGCCAACGTCGCCTTCAGCTCGGCCAACTCCTTGGCGTTCGGGAGGTGGTTGTGGTGGAGGAGGTGGACGACTTCCTCGTAGGAGACCTTGCCGGCGAGTTCGTTGATGTCGTAGCCGCAGTAGATCAACTGCCCGATGTCGCCCCGCACGTCGCTCAAGCGCGTGTTCGCGGCGACGACGCCTTCAAGTCCTTTGGCGGCGGCAGTTGGGGCGGCTTCGGGCGTGGTCATGGCTGGTTGAAAATGGCTTCCGGATGGTGACGATTGAAAGGCTGGCGCAAGTTAGTAACCGGGTATGGACCGGTCAACGGGTTTCCCCTTTTGCGCCCCATTTCAGGCGATCTTCTGCCGACAATCAGGCCCGCTGCGGCAATTCGCTTGAATGCCGGACGCGCCGGCACTTCAAATCCACCGCCCATGAGACACCTCTTCGCGCTGATCCTGCTGCTGGCCGGGGGAGTCGTGTCTGTCGACGGGGCCTCGTTCTCCGCGAGCTATGACACGGTCACCATCAGCGGCAGACCCTACGTTTCGGTCCGGGACTGGGCCCGGCCCAACGGATTCGAGCTGAGATGGCTGCAAAGGGACAAATCCGCCTCGCTGACGGGCGCATTCGGAAAGATCACCCTCGAAGCCGACTCGCGGTGGATCGAGGCCAACGGCGTCCGGATCACGCTCTCATTCCCCATCGCCCTGAAATCGGGCCAACTCCACATCACTCCTTCCGACATTTCGAGCCATCTGACTCCCCTGCTGTATCCGCGCAAAATGGCCGACGGAGCCAGGATCCGGACAATCTGCCTGGACCCGGGTCACGGCGGCAAAGACCCCGGCAACACCGAAGGTCCCCGCCGCGAAAAGGACTACACGCTCCTCCTGAGCCGCGAGCTTCAGGCCCAACTCCAGAACGCCGGCTACAAGGTGATCACGACGCGCACCAGGGACGAATTCCCGGAACTCGACGAACGCCCGCTCATGGCGAACCGGCGCAAGGCCGACTTGTTCATCAGCCTGCACTTCAACTCGGCTGCAGCGACCTCCGCCTCGGGCATCGAGGTCTTCTGCCTGACCCCGGCCGGCGCCCCGTCGAGCCACGCGCGACCCGAGGGCTACAACGGCAGTTCCCTTCCCGGGAATCGAAACGACAGCCACAACATGCTTCTCGCCTATCAACTGCAGAAAAGCCTCGTGAAGGAGACCAGGGCGGAAGACCGCGGAATCGTGCGGGCCCGTTTCGCGGTCCTCAAGGCGGCCACCATGCCGGCCGTGCTCGTCGAAGGCGGCTTCATGACCAACCCCACGGAAGGCCGGCGCATCTACGACGCGGCCTACCGCAAGACGCTCGCCAAAGGCATCGTCGACGGCATCAAGGCCTACGCCAAACTCGTCGAGCGGACGGACTGAATCTCCGACGGGGCGATGCCGTCACGGGACAAGATAGGCCCGAAGGCCCTCCTCGAACCTCCCGAAGTCCAGGCCGAAGTCGGCTTTCGCCTTGGCTGCGTCCCCGACGTTTTCCTCCTCCAGCATGAGAAGTTGGTCGCGGGTCAACGGAGATGCCTGACGAAGAATCACGGGAAACACGCTTTCCATGACCATTGCCTGCAATCGAGCGATCGGCATCGGAAAGTGAACGATCAGTCGGCGGCGGCCTAGGGCTCTCAGGATCAGCCCAAGGATCTCGACGAAGCGGAACCGTTCATCACCACAGAGATCGTAGGTCTGGCCAACGCTGGCGGGCGTTGTCAGCGCTCCCACGAACGCCTTCGCGACCTGGTCGAC
>JAYUUX010000038.1:0-2896 GCA_043754645.1 Verrucomicrobiales bacterium
GCCCCGGCTCGGGCAGGTCTGCGACCTCCTGACGCAGAACCGCGACTGCCTCGGGGCCTATCTCACAAGTGATCCCAAGGGCATGAAGCTGCCCGAATATCTCCGCACCCTGTCGACCAGCCTCTGCAAGGAGCACGAGGACCTGAAGGCCGAGGCTTCGTCGGTCCTGACGCGTGTGGACCACATCAAGCAGATCGTCGCCAGCCAGCAGTCCTTCGCCAAACAGGGGGGCGCGACCGAACAATTGGCCCCCGTCGGGCTTTTCGACGAGGCTCTCCAGATCCAGGACAGCGCGTTCAACCGTCACCACATCCGGGCGTTCCGGGAAAACACGACGGACAAGTGGGTCGTCGGCGACCGCCACCGCGCCCTTCAGATCCTCATCAACCTCCTCGGCAACGCCAAGGCCGCCATGTCGAACCTTCCCCTCGACCAGCGCCGCCTGGTCCTGCGGGTCGAGGACGGCGCCAATGGTCGCGTGCGCCTGTCGGTTGTCGACAGCGGGTGCGGCATCCCGAAGGAGAACCTCGCCAAGATTTTCCAGCACGGGTTCACGACGAAGAAGGAAGGCCACGGCTTCGGGCTCCACTCCTGTGCGAATGCGGCGGCCGAGATGAAGGGATCACTGACGGTCCACAGCGACGGCCCCGGCACCGGCGCCACCTTCACGTTGGAACTTCCCTCCGCGGCGAAGCCCACCGAGACCGCCGTCGTCCGCCGCAAGATGTCGTCGCTGCCGTCCAACGCCGACGATTCGCTCAGCAAGCTTTCCCTCCCATGAAGATGCCGAAACTGGAAGCGGGAGTGGACGCCCCAAGCGGCGGCACGATTGGCCAACGTCCGCGGGAGCGAGGATTGGGATCCGGCAATCGGGCAAACGGCACAGGCCGGTTAAGCGGGCATCGGATGCGGCCGATAGTTTGCATGATGACTTATTCCAGATTCGTCCGGCGGATTGTGTCCTCGCCAAATCGGAGCGCTGGAGCCGCGGTCGGCTGCGCCGTGGCGGCCCTGCTCTGGCTGGTTCCAGCGACGGCATCCGGCCAGTCCAAGGCACCCGCCGTGTATGACCCAGCGTTTGTCGAGCAGATCCTCAAGCGCCTTGACGCGCAGGAAAAGGAGCTGAAGGAACTGAGGGCCACCAGGGAAGGAAAGGACGTCGTGGAACACCTTCCCAAGGCCGAGACGTTTCCGAAGCTGTCCTTCCACGGATTCGGCGACGTCAGCTACGTCTGGGACGACCAGGCAGGGCCCAGCCGGAACAGGTTCTTGATGGGCCAGCTCGATTTCTTCGTCACGTCGCGGCTTTCGGAAAACCTGTCGGTCATGGGCGAATTCGTGGTCGAAGCGGACCAGATGAACAACTTCGTCTTCGAGATCGAGCGGCTCCTGCTGCAATGGCGGTCGAGCGACTATTTCCACCTGGCCATAGGCCGCTACCACACGGCGATCGGCTACTACAACACGGCCTACCACCATGGAAGCTGGTTCCAAACCGCGGTGGGCCGGCCGGGATTCCTGGATTTTGAAGACGGCGGCGGATTGATTCCCGCGCACACCGTCGGCCTTTCCGCCAACGGTCGGATCCCGTCGGGCAAGCTCGACCTCGGCTATTTCGCAGAGGTGGGCAACGGGCGTCACTACCATGACCCCGCGTCAGGCCAGAACCCCATCCAGAACTTCAGCGACGACAACGACTACAAGGCCTTCAACTTCGGGCTGACCGCCCAACCTGAATGGATTCCGGGCCTGCAGGTCGGAGCGGGAGTCTATTTCGACCGGCTCACACCGGACACCCTTCCGAAGACCGACGAACTGATCCTTCACGCCCACGCCGTTTATAAGGCGGGGCCGTGGGAGTTTCTCAGCGAGGCGCACTACCTCCGGCATTCGCCCCAGATCGGCTCCGCTTCGACGACGCCCGCCTTCTTCGCGCAGATAGCGCACCGCTTCGGGGTCCTGACCCCCTACGCCCGCTTCTCCTACATCAACGCTTCGGACAACGACGCCGTCTGGCAGCTCATCGGCTCGAACGGGTTGAGATACGGGCCGGGCGTCGGCCTGCGTTGGGACTTCAGCGCCCTGGCCGCCTTCAAGATCCAATACGATTTCGAGATGCGACGGGGTTTCAGCGACCTGAGCAAGCTGACACTGCAGGCCTCCTTCACTTTCTGAACATGACATCCCTGAATGACACACGGTTCGGAAGCCTGGAGACCTGCATCCGGGTCGCTGCGGTTGTTTTGGCCTTTTGGCGTGCCGCCCCTGCGTTCGGCGAACAAACCAATGCCGTCCCGGCCCAGGCCTACGAGTCGCTGGTCATCGTCGTCAACAAGTCCAACCCGGCCGACAACCTCACCACCGCGGAGTTGCGGAAATACTTCCGCATGGGACGCGAGCACTGGCCCGATGGCCGCAAGAACACCGTGGTGATGTTGCCTCACGGCGCGGCGGAACGTGAAGCCGTGCTGCGGCTAATCTATGAAGCCAACGAAAACGGCTTCGCCAAACATTTCATCCAGGCCGCCTACACCGGAAAGCTCCACGGCGAGCCCAAGGAACTGGCCAGCGCGGCCAATGTCCGGAAGTTCATCTTCAACGTCCCGGGCGCGATAGGCTATGTCCGCGCCAGCCAGGTGGATGACACCGTCAAGGTGCTGCGGATCGACGGGCATCTCCCCGGCGATCCGGGTTACGCCCTGAAACTGGCCGCGAAATGAAGGGGCTCACCACCCACCTGGAAACCAACGGGAACGGGATCCCGTTCCGGCTCGTGGCGTTGGGGTTGACGCTCCTCGTTCTCACGGTGGCCGGAGTCATCATCCACAACCTTCTCCAGACGAGCCGGCAGGTGCAGCAGCTTTATGCCGAGTCTGTCCGGGGCATCAAGGTCAAC
>JAYUUX010000039.1:0-3271 GCA_043754645.1 Verrucomicrobiales bacterium
GTAGGGGTCCTGGAAGATCATCTGAAAGTCCGACCGCGCGGCGCGCAGCGGACTTCCCTTGAGCGCGGACAGGTTCTTGCCGGCGAGAACGACGGTTCCTTCCGAAGCGGGGATGAGCTGGAGAATGGTGCGTCCGAGCGTCGACTTGCCGCAGCCGGATTCGCCAACGAGTCCGAGGATTTCGCCTTGGCGCAGAGAGAGGTTCACGCCGTCCACGGCCTTCACCACGCCGACGCGCTTCTTGAAGATGACCCCGCGCTCGACCGGGAAGTGGGTCTTGACGTTGGTGAGTTCGAGGAAGGCGCTCATGGCATTATTCTCCGACCGACCGACAAGTGGCTTCGACAAGTTCAGGCGTGAAATAGGCGCCGCCTTTGGACTGAAGCTCCAGCAACAAAGGCCGAACCGCCGTGATCAGTCCTCGGCCCCGGGCGAGGAGGACGATGCCCAGCAGGCCGATGATCCTGAGGTGGTGTTCTCGCGCTATTCTACGGCCCCGGCGCTCGTCGATAAGAAGGAAGTCGGCCTTGAGTTCAGTCGCGAGCACAATGGCCTCGGATTCACCGCGTCCCAACCGGGCACCTAGCGCGTCCGCTTCGGCGGAATCGACGATCTCGACTCGGCGCAGATATGCGGGAAGGACTGGATGGCTTCTCAGGAGTTCCAGGAACACGGCATTGGGCACCAGCACCTCGCCGAACAACTCGGCCAACAAGCCGTCGCGGCCGGCTTTGAAGAGAGTCGTGATTGCGGTGGTGTCGGAGACAACAATCATCGCGACAACGGCAAGCCCAGGGTTTTCAGGTCCTCGTTCAGCTCGTCCACTCCGTAGTGGAGCGGGATTTTCCGCCGAACTAGTTCGCTCATGAAATCACCGGTTGGCAAACCTGTCAGTTCGGCGGCTTGGCCCATGGTCAACTCCTCCGAGGCGAAGAGCCCGATGGCAAGGTTGAGCCTCGCGGACTTTTCAGTCAGCGACCGTTCCAATGCTTCCGGGAGGATGATCGTCATGGGTTCACTTTCATACAAAGGCCCCTCGTTCTCAAGGCTCCATCCGGTCTGAGTCAGGCGACGAGATCTTGATTTCAGGGAGTTCGAGGAAGGCGCTCATAGCTTCAACTCTCCTCCGGAAACACGCGGACACGCGGTGCCGTGGCCGGGTTCGGTTTCGACGAGGGTCATCGGAGCCTGCTTGCAGGATTCGAGGGCGAACTCGCAGCGGGTCTTGAAGGCGCAGCCTTGGATCGGCTTGGAGACGTCGGGCGGCATGCCGGGAATGGTGTAGAGCTCGGCGCCCTTGGATTGGAGAGCCGGTCGGCTCTTCTGGAGCGCGCGCGTGTAGGGATGGCGCGGGCGATAGAAGATCTCGTCCGTCTTGGCCGTCTCCACGACCTTGCCGGCATACATGACCATCACGCGGTCGCAGAAGCCGGCGACGGTTCCTAGATCATGGCTGATGAAGATGACGGCGGTGCCGAGGTCGCGCTGCATCTTCTTGATGAGCTCCAGAATCTGCGCCTGCACGGTCACGTCGAGCGCGGTGGTCGGCTCGTCGGCGATGAGCAAGTCGGGCTTGGTGATGAGCGCCATGGCGATCATGACGCGTTGCCTCATGCCGCCGGAGAATTCGTGGGGGAAGCTCCGCAGCCGGGTTTCGGGCGCGGGAATGCCGACGTTCTTCATCGCTTCCAACGCGCGACGCCTGGCTTCGGCCTTGTCGCACATCCCGTGGATGAGGAGCGGTTCGATGATCTGGTCCTCGATCCGCATGTAGGGATTCAGGGACGTCATCGGGTCCTGGAAGATCATGGCCACGCGCCGGCCGCGGATGGCGGAGAGCTGTTCCTTGGAGCAGTTGAGCAGGTCGGTGCCGTCAAACACGGCGGTGCCGCCCTCGATCCGTCCCGGTGGCTGCGGGATGAGCCGCATCATGCTGTAGCAGGTGACGGATTTGCCGGAGCCGGACTCGCCCACGATGCCGAGCGTCTCGCCCTTCTCGATGGAGAAGGAGACGTCGTCCACCGCCCGCACCACGCCGTTGCGCGTGTGGAAGTAGGTCTTGAGGTTTTTGACTTCGAGGAGGGGCATCAGTCCTTCGAGGCTTTGGGGTCGAGGGCGTCGCGGAGGCCGTCGCCGAGGAAGTTGAGGGAGAAAAGAGTCAGCGAAAGGAACAGGCCGGGGATGATCAGCATCCACCAGAACTCCTCCATCACCTCGGCGCCGTCCTTGATCATCGAGCCCCACGAACTCATCGGCGGTTGCACGCCGAGGCCGAGGAAGCTGAGGAAGGCCTCCAACAGCATAACCGCCGGGATGGTCAACGTGGTGTAGACCATGACCGGTCCGAGCACGTTGGGGATCATGTGACGGAGGATGATCCGGCGTCGCGAAAGACCGAGGGCGATGGCGGCTTCGATGAACTCCATCTTACGGAGAGCCCTGACCTGCCCTCGAACGATCCGTGCCATGGTTAGCCATTCCACCGCACCGATGGCGGCGAAAAGCAGGATCATGGAACCCCATCCTTGAGCGCTTTTGAGATCCAGCGAGTTCTTGAGAAAACTGTCCAAGTCATTCATTGGCTCCTTCAACATGACCGTGAGCAAGATCACAAATATCGTGAAGGGCAGTGCATAGAGGATGTCCACAATCCTCATCATCACGTTGTCTGGTTTTCCTCCGACAAAGCCTGCGACGGCTCCGTAAAGCACACCGATCGTTAGCGAAACAATCGTCGCAGCGAGACCGACGGCCAGCGAGATGCGGCCGCCATACATGATTCGTGTGAGCTGGTCGCGGCCGAGCTTGTCGGTGCCGAACCAGTGCTGGGCGCTGGGCGGCTTGGCGTATTGGTTGAGGTCCTGCGCGTCGTAGGTGTGGGGCGAGATGAACGGGCCGATCAGGCAGAACAACGCCACGAAGATCAGCGTGCCGGCTCCGAAGACGGCCATCTTGTTCTTCCGCAGCCGGGCCCACGCGTCTTTCCAGAGCGAGGTTCCCTTCTCGGCTTCTTCGAAGGCTGCGTCCGGGACAAACGGAGAATCGGGAATGGGTGCGGCCGGAGTGTTCATTCGAACTTCAGCTTGGGATTCAGCCAGACCTGCACGACGTCGACGGCCAGGTTGAACAGGACGACGAGCGCGGCGTAGAAGACGACGGTGCCGGTGATGAGGAAGTAGTCGCGGTTGAAGGCCGACGTGACGAAGTGGCGGCCCAGCCCGGGCACTTGGAAGATGGTCTCGATCACGAACGAGCCCGTGATGATGCCGGC
>JAYUUX010000040.1:0-3071 GCA_043754645.1 Verrucomicrobiales bacterium
ACAATGAAACAAATCAGAATCCCTGGCCGGGCGCTCCGTTCCTAGTCAAAGGCAGGTTTCTGAAACCTTGGTCCGGAAACTTGTGTCCTGCTTCTGTGACGCCATGATCCAGCCAGCATCCCGGACCCGTTTCCCGCGCATGAACTCCGCTTCGCAAATCCTCCGGCCCGCAGCCGCAACGAAAGGCTCCCTATGATCATGGCCGATGTCCTCAAGTGGTTCCTACTCATCCTCGGCGTCCTTCTCGTGTTCATCAGCTACTGGGTCGTCGCGGAAGCGCTGTTCCCCCGCTTTGTTTCGCGGGCCCGTGAACGATTCAACCGGCCGGTGAAGCTGACCCTGGTCGGCGTTCTCGCCATGGCTCCGGCGATCATCGTCGGGATCTTCCTGCTGAACCGCGCGAATCCCGCCGCAAAGGTGGTCGGCTGGCTCGTGGTCGGGGTGCCGATCATTCTCGGCCTCGTCGGATCGGCCGGCTTCGCCCAGAAGGTCGGGCTTGGATTGCCCTCGCCCACCGACGCCACCCAGCCGTGGCGCCGGGTGTTGCGTGGTGGCACGATGCTCTCGTTGACGTTCCTTCTGCCGTTCGTCGGCTGGTTCCTGATCCTGCCATGGACGTTGATCAGCGGTTTCGGCGCCGCGATCACGTCGTTCAAACAGGCCACCACGCCGATATCCCTGATTCCTCCGAACGCGTCGCCGATCACCCACGAACCGGCCCCCACGCCATGAGCCTGACGCGACGTCATTTTCTCCAGGCGGGCGGCGCTTCGGCGTTGCTGGCATCGGTCGGATGCGACCGGTTTCCGGAGGCTTTGAAGTCGCTCGTTCCGCCCGATCGGGCTTCTGTCGATGGGCCGTTTCGGCCACCGACCTCGGCCGAGATCGATCCCGTTTCCCACGCGCTCAACCGCTTCACTTTCGGCCCGCGCCCCGGCGACTACGAACGCGTCCGCGCGCTCCACGCCGATGCCGACAAGGCCGCCGCTCTCTTCCTCGAACGCCAGCTTGAGCCCGAGAAGATCGACGACTCTTTCGCCGCCTATTCCGTCCGACGCCTAGAGACTCTTGTCGAACCGCTCGGCGAACTCTTCGAATACAAGGAGAAGGTCCTGCTCGATGAACTTATCCGAGCCACGCTGCTGCGGGCCATCAACAGCGAACGCCAGCTTTACGAAGTGATGGTTCATTTCTGGAGCGACCACTTCAATATCGACCCGTCGAAGGGCGACGCGAAGTGGCTCAAGGTGGCCGACGATCGCGAGGTCATCCGCAAGCATGCGCTCGGCAAGTTCTCCGACCTTCTCACCGCGTCCGCCTTCAGCCCCGCGATGCTCTGGTATCTGGACGGCCGCGTGAACCGGCGCTCCAAGGATTCGGACAAACCCAACGAGAACTACGGCCGCGAACTGCTGGAACTCCACACCCTGGGCGTGCACGGCGGCTATTCGCAGAAGGACGTGATGGAAGCCGCACGGTGCCTGACGGGCTGGACCGTGCGGGCCACGGAGCAGAGCCGTTTCGATCTCGGCAAGGTGGAGTTCAATCCGCGCCAACACGACAAGGGCCGCAAGACATTGCTCGGCCATGAGTTTCCAGCCTGGCCTGATGGCTTGTCCGCCGATGAGCAACTGGAGCGCGGCCGCGGCGAAGTCCTGAGGCTCCTGAAGCTGACGGCGGAACATCCGGCCACCGCGCAACACATCGCCACCAAGCTCTGCCGCCGCTTCATCGCCGACGAACCGCCGGCAACCGCCGTCACGGCGGTGACGCAGGCTTTCCTCACGAGCGCGGGTGACATCCGCGCCACGCTTCGCTCCCTCTTTGCGACCGCCGAGTTCCGCGAAACGCGCGGCGGAAAGTTCAAGCGGCCCTTCCACTTCATCGTCTCCGCGCTGAGGTCCACCGGAGCCGAGACCGATGCCGGACAGCCGGTCGTCGACTTCCTCCTGCGCATGGGCCACGCACCGTTCCACTATCCCACGCCAGATGGGTATCCCGAGGAGGCATCGCCGTGGATGGGCACCCTGCTCTGGCGTTGGAACTTCGCCGTGGCTCTGGCCGAAGGCCGCGTTGGCGGAACGAAGGTCCAAGCCGAAAAGCTTCGCAACGCCTTCGGCAGCGACGCGGGGTTGATCGCCCATCTGCTCGGCCGAAAACCGACGGCGCAAGAATCCTCCGCCTACCATGAATCGGGCGCCGGCCTCGCCCTGATGCTGGCGGCTCCGTCCTTCCAAAGGTGCTGACATGGCCAAGCTCCAGACATTCGTGACGGGCAACGGCGACAAACGCCGAACACTGATCGTCGTGTTCCTACGCGGCGGCGCAGACGGATTGAACCTCGTCGCCCCGCTCGACGACGACGGCTACTACAAGGCCCGCCCACGCATTGGCATCACGCGCAAGGAGGCGATTCCGCTCAACGGCTTCTTCGGCCTGAACCCGCTGATGAAGGACCTGGAGCCCGCATGGAAAGACGGGTTGCTCTCGATCGTCCACCAGGCCGGATCGGAGGACACGACGCGTTCCCATTTCGAGGCCCAGGATCTGATGGAACACGGCGGCGTGGTGGCCGGCGGATGGCTTGGACGGTTCCTGCGGTTCCGCAACGGCGCGCCGGCGGGGGCGTTGTCGGCCGTCGCCTTGGGACGTGAGTTGCCCGAATGCCTGCGCGGCGCGCCCAGCGCGACGGTCATCCAGTCGCTCGACGAGTTTTCCCTCGGCGGCAATTCCACGAAGCTCCAGCGCCAACTCGCCGGACTCTACGGCCTCGAAACCGGCCCGCTCGGCGGCGCGGCGCGCGACACGTTGGCCGCCCTGGAACGGATCGAGGCACTCCGCGCCGCACCCTATGTCCCGGCGAACGGCTCGGAATACGGGCGCGATGAATTCAGCCAGGGCCTTCGCCAGATCGCACGGCTGATCAAAGCGCGCGTCGGTTTGGAATCCGCCTCGCTGGACTTGAACGGCTGGGACTCGCACTTAAACCAGGGAGCGATCATGGACCCGCGCATCCGCAATCTCGCGGAAGGCCTCGCCGCCTTCACCAAGGACATGGGGAACGAGATGGC
>JAYUUX010000041.1:0-7368 GCA_043754645.1 Verrucomicrobiales bacterium
GCGAACTCCGGCAGTTCATCCCAGCGAACGACGCCTTCGTTCTTCGCGGCGCGGAGATGGGCGCGCGTCAGCAGGCGACACAGGTTGCGATAACCGACCCGAGAAGCGACGAGCACTGGCAGGACGTTTCCGTCTTCGAGGAGCAGTTCAGAACCGATGATCGGACGGATGCCGGCCTCCTTCGCCGTGCCGAAGACGCGCGGTGCGCCGTAGACACCCATGCGGTCGCACACCGCGATCGCGGGCAACCCGCACGCGGCCGCCGTGCTCGTGAGCTGTTCCGGCAACGATGCGCCCCGGAGGAAACTGAAGGCGCTCCGGGCATGAAGCTCGACGTAGGCGCTCATCGTCAGTCCAACACGCCTTCGACCGTCCATCCGCCGGGCTGGCGGACGAGGCGCAGGGTTTTTCCGTTGGCGGTCGCAGCATCCCATTCCTCGCGTTGCCAAGCGCCGGGTTCCCACCACTTGCCCGAGGCACGCCACGGACCGACCACCAGTTTCAGGCGTCCATTGGCCACGGCGCAGCGGATGGCGAGGGGCTGTTCGGCGCCTTCGACATTGGCGGGAACCACGGGGCGCAACCGCCGCAGCGCCGGCGCCTGCATCGGCGGACGCGGACCGTTCACCACGGGCGCGTTCTCGAAATCCGGCGGCACGAGCCGGAAGGCATCCGGCCGATGCGACGCTTCGCGCACGGGCGTTCCGACACGTTCGGCCCCGAGCAACGCGCTGAGCCGGGCGAGTGTTTCCTGGAACTGGTGCGGATCCTTCAGCGCCGCTTCAAAAAGGCCGAACTGCTTCTGCGTGGGCTGCGTGGTGTCGAGCGTGAGCGTGACTCCGGCGATGGGCGAATCGGTCCGCAGCGATTCGAGATGCGTCACCAGCATCCGATGGAGGATGTCGGCGCTGCGGGTCGGTTGCGGCACGCGGAGCCGGCGCTCCACCTGCACGCCGGAATCCAGCCGCAGCCGGAGCACGAGCAGTTCGGCCACCAGTCCGGCGATCCCGAGGCGCGGCGCCAGCTGGTCGACGAAACGCCGCAGGAGAAACAGCAGCGGCTCGGTCGTCTCCACCGGCTCCACGAAGTCGAACGCCTCCGCATAAGTCTCCACCGGCTGCACGTGGCGGAGCGGCCGGATGGAATCCACCGACGCGGCCGCGAACAGCGCCAACGCTTCCAACCCCAGACGATCGGCCAACGCGGCCTGCCCGAGCGCGAGGAGTTCGCCGACCTTCTTGACGCCCCATTTGCGCAGGATCTCCGCGACGTCGCTGGAAGGTTCCAAGGCCGCCACCGGCAGCGTGTCGAGAAACGGCTTCGGGTCCGTGACCAACTGCAATCCCTCCGACCATCGTGCGGCATGGCGCGCCACCGTGGGCGTCGCCGCCAGCCCGATGGATGCGCGCAGCCCCTGCCCGGCCAAGGCCGTGCGAAGTTCTCCGGCCCACGCCAGCAGCCTGGAAGGTTCCCCGCCGCCGAGCCGGCTCAGGCCGCGCAGATCCAGCGTCGTCAGGCCGGGCGCCGTCGTCTCGATGTGCGGGGAAAACCCGTAGGCGCATTGCAGCACGGCCGCGTTGGCCGCGTTCTCCTGCGCTGGCACACGATGGCGGACCAGGACCGCGCCGCAGCGGGCCAATGCCTGCGTCGGCGTCAGGCCTTCGACGATGTCCGCCTCACGTGCCGGGAGCGTCGCGTCGCAGACGATCGGCGTGGAGCGCGACGGATCGACGAGCGCGACGGGCCGCGACCACAGCTCCGGCTCGTGCCGAAGCGCGGCCTGCAGCGGGAACTGCGCGAGATGGACGACGGCGAACATGGGTCAGGCGAGACGGCTGAAAAATGGTTTCATCCTGCGGCCTCTTCGCGGTCGGTCGCCGCGGTGGAGCGGAGCAGCGTGAAGCTCAATCCGTCCACCACCTCCGCCGGCCGCCGGGCCAACACGTCCAGGCCGAGCCGGGCATCCACCTGCACGCGGGCCGTCACCCCGCTGACGAGCGGATAGGGCGTCACGACGAGCACGGTCGAACCGTTCTGCTCCAGCAACCGCGCGAAGCGATACCACATCGTCCCCTGGATCCGGCGGAGTTCGGCGACGGGATTCAGCTTCAGATCGATCACGACCAGGGGGAAGTTCCGGTCGCGCAGGAGCAGGTCCGCGGCCTTCATCGCCTCATCCGCTTTCGTGCAGCGGACCCACAGGAGATGGGCCAGCACTTCCGGCTCCACCGCATCCACGTCCAGGCTGTCCGCGCCGTCCACCAGCGCCACGAAACCGCCGTCCAGCGCGACGCGGCGCAGCAACGCATGCAGCACCTGGGCGCTCCCGGAACCGTCGCCCACCCCGACCAGTTCGGTGAACACGCCCTTCGTCAACCCGCCGCCCAAAGTCCGGTCCAGCGGAGCCACCCCCGTCGGCAGCATGTCCGCCGCAGGCGCGGCCGGCGCGAGTCCGAAACGGACATGCGGAAGCCTTTCGGCGAGGAATTGCCGAAGCTCGATGATCTTGCCGGAAGTCTGCATCAGTCACACCAGCCGCATCGGGGCGGGCGGTCAGGATACGGTCCCGGCGCACGCTTCAAACCCCAATTTTGGCACCGGGAGTTTTTATCACCCAACCCGGACAACCGCTGTCCTGGGAACCGCTTCATGGACGTTTCGCCGGACGCAATTCCGACCGCCGAGGCGAATTCACCTCCCGAACCGCGCTACGCCTTGCCCACACCGCGAGTCCTTGGCAGTTATTAGCCAGATGGCCAGCCCCACTCCGACACGCATCCTCATCGCCGACGACCAGCCCGATGTGCTGGAGGCCATGCGGCTCCTCTTCAAGCACCAGGGCTTCAAGGTCGAAATCGTCCATTCCCCGGCCCGCGTCGTGGAGTCGCTTCAGACGAGTGAATTCGACCTTTTGATCATGGACCTGAACTACACCCGCGACACCACGTCGGGTGAAGAAGGACTCGATCTGTTGGCCAAGGTCCAGGCACTGGATGCGACCATGCCAGTCGTCGTGATGACGGCATGGGGTTCGGTGGAGATCGCCGTCGAAGCGATGCGCCGGGGAGCTCGGGACTTTTTCACGAAGCCTTGGGACAACGCGCGCGTCCTCGCCACGGCCCGCAACCAGCTGGACCTCCGAAAAGCCCTTCGCCAAGGCCAGCGCCTTGAAGCGGAGAACGCCGCGCTCAAATCGTCACGGCCCCGCGCACTCATCACCCGGGCGCCGGCCATGCGCCCGGTGCTGGAGATGATCGAACGCGTCGGTCCCTCGGATGCGAACGTCCTCATCACCGGGGAAAACGGCACCGGCAAAGGCGTCGTGTCCCAGGCGCTCCACGCCGCGTCGCAGCGGGCGGAGAGGCCATTCGTCAGCGTCAACATGGGAGGCCTTGCGGAAGGCGTCTTCGAGAGCGAGCTCTTCGGCCACTTGAAAGGCGCATTCACCGATGCGAAGGCCGACAGGGTCGGGCGTTTCGAGATGGCCGAAGGCGGAACGCTCTTCCTCGACGAGATCGCGAACGTGGCCTTGCCGCAGCAGGCAAAGCTGTTGCGGGTGATCGAAACCGGCGCCTATGAACGCGTCGGTTCATCGCGCACACGCAAGGCCGACGTCCGTCTGCTGGCCGCGACCAACGCCGACCTGCGGGCGGAAGTCGCCGCCGGGCGTTTCCGTCAGGACCTGCTGTTCCGCCTGAACACGATCGAGATCCATGTTCCTCCGCTGCGCGAACGCCGGGAGGATCTGCCGTTGCTAGCGTCCTACTTCCTCGAACAGCAACTGGGGCGCTACCGTAAGCCCGTCACCGGCTTCGAACCGTCCGCCCTCGAAGCCCTGTCGAACCACAGTTGGCCGGGCAACGTCCGCGAACTCATGCACGTCATCGAGCGGGCGCTCCTGATGTCCTCGGGCACCTTGATCCGGACGGTCGATCTGGGACTTCAGGGATCACGCGACAACTCGACGCGTCTGGAGGACATGAGTCTCGATGAGGTCGAACGTTTCCTGATCAAGAAGACGCTGGCGCGGTGCGACGGCAACGCCCGCCAAGCCGCCGAGGCGCTCGGGCTCAGCCGCAGCGCCTTCTACCGGCGCCTGGAGAAACACGGCCTGTGACCGCCGACGCTTCAACCCAGTCCGCTCGGCCAGCGACGAAGGGGCCGCTCCAAAAGCGGCGCCCATTGAGGTTCGAGAAACGAATCATCTGGCTCGCCGTCGGAGTCGCGTTGCCGGGCGTGCTTGCCACGCTGCTGCTGCTGGCCTTCGGCGAATTCGAGTCCAAGACCCGGTGGACAGTCGCGATCATCGTGATCCTGGCCTCTATGTTCCTTGCGGCGGCCCTGATTGAACGCGTCCGATACCCGCTTCAGTCACTCGCAAATCTTTTGGGGGGCATCCGTGAAGGCGATTTCTCCAATCGCGCCCGTGGTGCGGGCACCGGCGATGCGCTGGCGGAAGTCTACCTCGAGGTCAATGCGCTGGGGGAAACCCTGCTCGAACAGCGCCTCGGTGCGATGGAAGCAAGCGCGCTGCTCCGGTCGGTCATGGCCGAGATCGAAGTGGCCATCTTCACGCTGGACGACGAGGACAGGCTCCGCCTGGTGAACCGCGCCGGCGAACGACTCCTCGGCCGGCCCATGGAACAACTGCTTGGACGTTCGGCCACGGAGCTTGGACTGACTGACTGCCTGGCCGGTGATCCCGCTCGGACGATCGAAGCCAGCTTTCCGGGCGGTATCGGTCGATGGGGCCTTCGAAGGAGCGCGTTCCGCCAGGGCGGCCGCCCGCATCGCCTTCTCGTTCTAACCGATCTCAGCCGCGCACTCCGCGATGAAGAACGCCAGGCCTGGCAGCGTCTGGTCCGGGTCATCGGGCATGAACTGAACAACTCGCTCGCGCCGATCAAGTCCATCGCCACCAGCCTCAACGACCTTCTCAACCAACCGTCCCGCGCCTCCGACTGGGAGGACGACTTGAAGGGCGGTCTCGGAATCATCAGCACCCGGTCCGAGTCGCTCAGCCGCTTCATGGACGCCTACGCCCGCTTGGCGCGACTGCCCCAGCCGCAGCTTCGTCCGCTGGAGGTCGGCAGTTGGATAAAACGCGTCGCCGCCTTGGAAACGCGCCTTCCAGTCGCGGTCAAACACGGTCCGGACATCACGCTCCAGGCCGACGGCGATCAACTAGAGCAGCTCCTCATCAATCTTGTCCGCAACGCCGCCGACTCCGTCCTCGCCTTGGACCAACGGCCCGACGCTTCGTCAGAACCGCTGGTCGTCATCGGATGGCAGCTCGTCGGAGACGAACTGGAAGTCTTCGTCGCGGATCGCGGCCAAGGCCTGGCCAGCACGGCGAATCTCTTCGTCCCCTTCTTCACAACCAAGCCCAAGGGCTCCGGCATCGGCCTCGCGTTGTGCCGCCAGATCGCCGAAGCCCACGGCGGCGCGCTTTCGCTGGAGAACCGTTCCGAGGCTCCCGGCTGCATCGCCCGATTGCGTTTGCCGTTGGGCTGACGACAGCGTCCCGCATCCGGGACGGCTTGGTCCCAACATCGGAGTTCGTTCCACGCCTCGGCCCTCTCGCCCCGTTCGTTCCTACAGCCCGCAGTAGCTCCAGAGCCCTGCAAATCCTGCGTTCCGCGCTCCGCCTTTAAGTGCGAACGCCACATGGCACGGAGCCTGCAAATGCTATCCCCGTCGACGGCGAGTTTCCTGAAACAAACCGCCGCAACGCCGGGTAAGTAAACCGGCTGCTGAAACTGAAACCGATTTTGAATCTGAGGGACTGAGAATGGATACGAAACAACTAAGGGCGTCGAAGCTGGCGGACCTGCCGATCACGCGGGGTGAGAAGTTCGCGAAGAGCAACCGGGTCATCCGGTTTTACCCCGCCGTGCGGCCGTCGAGGAAATGCCGGCTGACGGTCGCCGCGCTTCAGCGCGAGTCGCGCATCGCCGTGCTGAAGGCATCGGTGTCTCGACCGAACCACTGCGACCAGGCCGAAAGGCTCATTCTTCTGCTGCTTTGCGGGCTGGCCGCCATGGCCATCGCCGTCGCCGTCTTGGGGGTTGGGAACGTGTCGCATGGGGCGGAGGACCTCGTGCGTTTTCTGGGTGGTCTTCTGTGAGGTTGGGCACCGTGGTTGGGGCTTGGGACCTTGCAGGCAAAACAACGGACGCTCCGGAGCTTCGGCTTCGGGGCGTCCGTCCTTTTCAGGCGATCGCTTTCACGCACTGCGTGCGGAATTGCCATCCCGGTAGGGCGCGGCACTCCGTGCGCGCCGTGGGAGCGCCCGGCGTCCCCGTTACTGTGGATGTCACGCGGCGGGCAGAGGACTGCCCCGCCCTACCGCTGCCGGGCCGTCCCACTTGCGGGACGCGCTAATCCCGCTGTCGGGATTGAAACCCGGAGAGCAGGAAACAACCGAAGAACCATTTCCGAAGAAACCCCACTGAAACCGCAGAAACCAACCTCTGGCACGCGCCTTGCAAACGGAAAACTCACCGACGGTTCAGCCGCCGCTCCACAAATGAAACCCGCCGCACCCATCGACGACACCGCACCCCAGGCCAACGGCTCCCACCGGCTCGCCGCAAATCCGCGTGCGACTTGGAACGGCTCCGGCAATCCTACGTCCATGGACATACCCCGGCCTGACCTGGCCCGGAAACGCCTTCGTCGCCGCTGGTTCACCGGCATCGCCGTCGTAGCCGGCCTGGCAATCGTCACCGTCGTCGTGATGCGCCTCAAGCCGGCCGCCCCGCGCGTCGACCGGGCGACGGTGTGGATCGACACCGTGAAGCGCGGCGAAATGCTCCGGCAGGTTCGCGGCAACGGCACTCTCGTTCCGGAGCGGCTTCAATACGTCCAGGCCGACAGCGACGGCCGAATCGAGAGAATCTTCGTCCAAGCCGGCGCGCTCGTGACTCCGGAAACCGTCCTCCTCGAGCTGAGCAATCCCGAGCTTCGCCAATCGGCCTTCGACATCGAATGGCAGATCAAGGGAGCCGAAGCCCAGCTCACCCGTCTGCGCGTCCAGCTCGAGAGCGAAAAGCTCACCCACGAATCCACCACCGCCCAACTTGCCGCGGATGTGACCACCGCCACGCTTGAGGCCAAAGCCAATGAGATACTCGCCAAGGAAGGCCTCGTCGGAGGCATCGAAAACCAGAAGACCCAGGCCCGCGCGACGGAATTGCGCAAGCGCGTCGAGATCGAGGGGCGTCGCGGCGTTTTCCTCGGCGATTCCGCCAAGGCCCAACTCGTCGTGCAGGACGCGGAAATCGCCAAGCTTAAAGCCCAGCTCGAACTGAAGAAACGCCAGGTCGCAAACCTCCAGGTCCGCGCCGGAATCGACGGCGTCCTGCA
>JAYUUX010000042.1:0-5217 GCA_043754645.1 Verrucomicrobiales bacterium
GCGGCTGCAACAACAAGGGCAACTAGTGGGAGCGATTTGCGCATATTCAGTCAGGAGTTGTGTTGGGAAGATGTCGGCGAGCGCCGATCGAAGTAAAGACAGAACTAGTCCACATCCATCACTTCGAGGTTTCGGCGGCGATCCTGACGGTGCCATATCCACGCGACGAGCACGCTCAACTCGTAGAGCACGATCAACGGCGCCGCCATCAGGACTTGCGAAACCATGCTTGCGTCCGGCGTGAGCATGGCCGCCAGGACAAACGCCACGATGACAAAGTAGCCGCGGAACTTGTTCAGGCTGCGGTAGTCGATCAGCCCAACTTTCACCAGGCTTAGGATGACGATCGGCAACTCGAAGCTGATGCCCATGCCGATCATGAATTTGCAGATGAAACCGAGATACTCCTCGGCCCGCCAGAGATCGGACTTGAAACCGGCCCACTCCGCGAACTGTGTCGAAAACTCGAGCGTGATGGGCAGGACGAGGTGGTAGCAGAACAGCACGCCACCCACGAACAGCATGACGCCAAAAGCCAGCGCCCGGTATGTGAACACCTTCTCGGTTCGTCGAAGGGCCGGCACGACGAACTGGCCGACAAAAAAGAGCACGAAAGGCGATGCCAAGCCGAGGCCGCCGTAAAGCGCGATCTGCATCACCACCATGAAAGGGCTCATGGGGCCCGTGCTCATGATCGTGATCTCGGTCCAATCGGCTGGAGGCTTTTCCCCTGTCACCTCCACGGTCAGGAGGCGGTTGGTGCTCGTGCCCGATGGAAGCTGGGTGAATCCCAGACGGGCAACCGTGGTTTGGTTGGATCCGAAATCGATCCCCGGAAACCGATTCGTCTCCAGCTTGAAACTGGCAAGCTTGGTATTCCCAAGCGCGACAAAGACCGTGGGTCCGCCCTGATCGCGGCGAATCCGTTCAGCCGCCTCCAAGGGATGCTTGAGCCAGGTGATGATGTAGTTGGCCGCCACGAGGCAAACCACCATTCCGATCAGGATGGCGGAGACGCTGCGGATGATGGTCCATCGCAGGTCCTCCAAGTGGTCCAGGAACGACTTGATCGGGCCTCCGCCCTCCTCGTCGTGGGACTCGGGTGGGTGGGGATCAGGTTCGTTGACGTATTCCGACACGGCGTGGTCTCAGGGGCTTTGGACGCAAAACAATCGCCGGGAGGCGGGGTGAACTAACCTCCCGGCGAAATCTACCGCACAATGGAAGCGTGCGGGAAAAAGGTTCAGTGCTTGGGGTCGCTCGGTGTGGCCGAGGACGCGGCAGGGGTGGTGTGTTCCGGGGCGGGCACAGCCTTGGCCACGGGCTTGACCGGCTCTTCTTCGATCGCGCGGTTCAGATCATTGGTGATCTCGTTGCTCGCTTTCTTGAACTCGCGGATGCCCTGTCCGAGGCCTTTCGCCATTTCGGGCAGCTTCTTCGCGCCGAAGAAAATCAACAGGACGGCCATGATGAGAATCGCTTCCCACATGCCGATGAACGCCAAACTCGCAGTATTCATGATCATTGCTTTCGTAGCAGACGATGCCATGCGGCATCTGGATGTAAAGATTGCTCGCCGCTGAAGAAAAACCGCCCGGAGCGCGATCCATCGCTGCCGACCCCGGGGATCGGTCTCTTTGCCGATCCTCAGACAGGCCCGCAGGCGATTGATTCATCCGTCCCCAAAGAAAAATCGGGCACGCCGTGAAGCATGCCCGATCTCAAAGCGGATCAATCCGTTCTCAGGGAAGGACCAACACGAACTCGCCGCGGCGATTCTTCGAGTAGGCGGCGTTGTCCTTGGCTGAGTCCACGGGGCGGCTTTCGCCGTAGCTGATCGTGTGGACACGCTCGGCAGGCGCACCGGCGCCGATCAAGGCTTCACGGACGGCCAGAGCCCGGCGGTCGCCGAGCGAGAGATTGTAGCTCTCGGTGCCGCGCTCGTCGCAATGGCCTTCAACGAGGACGTCGTGAGTGGGATTGGCCTTCAGGAATGCGGCTACGGTCTGGACCTTGCCCATGTCCTCACCCTTCACGATGGCCTTGTCCAAGTCGAAATGGACGGTCTCGCTCTTGAACTTCTCGGAGTCCTTGGTGCGGATTTCCAAATTCCGATCACCAGAAAGAGGGATGCTCTTGGACGGATCATCGGGTGTAGAAGGGATAACCGTTGTTGTAGGTCCACGACCATCATCAATCGGATTTCCAGGAGGTAGGTTCCGCAGCCCACCAGCGGTGCCTCCCTGCCCGTAGGGCAGCGGCGTCACGCCACCGGGTTTCTTTTTGCAACCGACGGTTCCGAGGGCCAGAACGGCGCAGAGGCAGGTAACTGAGAGCAAAGACAGGCGTTTCATGATGTAGTGCAAATTGCGATTGGGAGATGGATTAGCGAGCCCAAGCAGGCTGGGAGCAACTCCCCGAGAGTCTGGACAAATCTTTTACGTGCTTCGTGGGCACGTCAAGGAGAGACAAGGTTCTTTGTCCACCAACTCGTTTCGTGAACATGACCACCCGCGAATTGGCTCCCCAGACCGGGTCTTCGCCCTCAACCAGCGGAACGGCTGATCCACCGGTGGCCGGCACGGTGCAAACTTGGAAGCTCCCCATCTGGGCGGTGAAGACGATCGTTTTCCCATCTGGAGACCAGTCGGGTTCGGTTTGGTTCGCAACGCCGATCACGTTCATTCGGCGCATGGTCCCGCCACTCGCGGACACCTGGTGCAACGTCGGGCGGCCGCCGTAGCGGGACGAGAAACAGATCGTTTGGCCGTCCGGCGACCAGCAAGGGGACGCTTCGTCTTCCTTCGTCGTGGTCAGGCGTTTCAGTCCGCTGCCGTCGGTGCCCATGACATAGAGTTCAGGGTTGCCGTCCTTGCTGAGGATGAAGGCGACCCGTTTGCCATCGGGCGACACGGAAGGGCTGTGGTTCGATCCGGGCTGGGAAGAGAGGATGTCACGCGCACCGGAGGTGAGATCCTGCTGGAGAAGGAAAGGTCCCCCGCTCTTCCATGAGGCGTAGATCAACCGCCGCGTTCCGGGAACCCACGCCGGTGAACTGACGAGCGAACCGTCCCGGGTGATCAAGGTCGCATTGTTCCCGTCGAAGTCGGAGACGCCCACTTCCTGGGTGCCCCCTCTCTCCACCTTGTAGGCGATCTTGGAGCTGAAGATCTTCATCTTCTGCCCGTATATCTGCTTCAAAAGATCGTCCGCGAAGGCGTGTGCCTGCTGCCGGATACTGCCGCCGGAATACTTCTGGCCGAAAAGCTGGTTCTTCTGGGCGTCAAGCAGGCGACCGGTGAGTTCCCCGTTGTTGGAACCTGTGACGGTGAATTTGGCCTTGTCGGACCCGACGAATTCGAACCCGGCGACATAGAGGTCGAACTTCAGAACTGCCTCCGCCTCACCGGTGAAGCCGGTTAAGGAGATGGGAACAGCCTTGGACGGATCAACCCGACCTTTCACCTCCAGTTCGTTGTCCTGGGCCCGGCTTGTCGCCGACGCCCCGAACAGAAACACGCACGCGGCAAATATGGACGCTGAAACAACTCTTTTCATCCTGATCCTAGATTGAACTCGGGCTTGAATTTGATCGTGTAGGTCCGGTTCTCAGAAGAGACACCGGACGGAAATCCTCGGACCTGTTTGACCCGCTGAAGGACGCTCTCGACGGAGCGATCCAATGCGGAATCCCCTGACCGGGCTGAGACCGAGGCGGACACTACCCGGCCATCGCTCGCAATCGTGACCCTTGCCTTCACGGTGAGCGAATCGTCCCGGAGCGTAGACGGCAGGTTCCAGTTCCGGGTGAACTCCGCCACGATGTATTGGTCGTAGTTTTCAGCGGTGAGTGCGACCTTGAATTGCGCGTCGGCCTTGCAGCCCGACAGCGCAACCAGCAGGGAAAGCAATAGGATAGTCGTAGCCCTCATTATCCTGATCCCAAATTGAACTCGGGCTTGAACTTGATCGTGTAGGTCCGGTTCTCGGAAGAGACACCGGACGGAAATCCCCTGACCTGTTTAACCCGCTGAAGGACGCTCTCAACGGAGCGATCCAACGCGGAATCCCCTGACCGGGCAGAGACTGAGGCGGACACTACCCGGCCATCGCTCGCAATCGTGACCCTCGCCTTCACCGTGAGCGAATCGTCCCGGAGCGTGGAAGGCAGGTTCCAGTTCCTCGTGAACTCCGCCACGATGTATTGGTCGTAGTTCAGCGCGGCCGGGCCGCCTCCGCCGGGACCGCCAACAAGCTCGATGGACGTCTTAGAACCAGTTCCCACCTGCACCGCCGTGCCCGCACCGCGAACGGCATTGGCGAGGGCGTTGCGCCGCTGCTCCGCCTGCTTTTGAGCAGCGGCTTCCGCAGCTTGAGCCGCCATCTTCTCCGCACGCACCTTGTCTTCGAGGGCTTTGTTCGTATCCCGCTTCACGACCTGACCAAGATCCACCGGTGGCCGCACCGGCGCAGCCTTTGCCGCCGTCTTCTTCGGATTCCGATCGATCGGATTCAAGACAACGGCCTTCTTCTGCTTTGGATCCGGTTTCACCGGCAGTTCCGCAGCCACATCGGCGCGAAGATCCTTGGGTTTAGGAAGGACGATCTCGGGTTCGGGTTTCGGAATCCGGACTGGCTCGACCGGAGCCGGGGTCGGCTCAACGGGCTTTGGCTGCGGCGTGACGGGCCGAGGTTCTTCAGGGGGGCGAATCGGTGCCGGGGTCGGTTGAACCGGCTGCGGCGCTGGTTGGGACGGAGCCGGCTTCGGCGCTGACGGTGCAATATCGGGAGAGCCTCCGGACGACTTGCCATCGGTCAGCGTGGCCGTGTCGACCATCGTCATGACCGGCACGTATTCATCGTCGACCTTCCGGCCGGAGAACGCCGTGGTCAGCAAAAGCGTCAGCGCCACCGCCCCGTGCATGACGGCCGATCCGAGCAGGCATTTCTTTTGGAGGCGGTTCATGGGCGGATCATTCGTTGGCCGTCTGCGGGGCGACCTGGGTGATGCCGTTCTTCATGCACATCCCGAGGACCTTGGCCACGTGGTCCCACTGGGCCGTCTTATCGGCCCGGATGTTCACGACGATCTTGGGATTCTGTTTGTGCTCCGAAACCAACTGGCTCTCCAACTGCGCCAGCGTGGCGAGCGCCCCACGGTAGCGGATCGAGCCGTTGGCTCCGACCTCGACGGTCCGGATGTCGGTCTTCTTGACC
>JAYUUX010000043.1:0-5823 GCA_043754645.1 Verrucomicrobiales bacterium
GTCGTCTCGCGCTTCGAACAGCGTCAGGCTGTTCCATTCGCCGGCGTTCCACTCGCCCGGGCCGACCCAATGGGATCGCTCGGGACGGACGGCCACCCAGGTCGTATTCGCGGCGTCGAGACTGGTTTGAGCACCACGGTCAGGACTCTCCGGTTGACCCGGGGCAAGGATGGCATTGGCGAAACCTTTGTTTCGGCTGCCAAGCCTGGCGGTGCGTTCGAATCTCGACCCGCCGCCTTCCCCGCCCGCGCGAACGATCCACGCTCCCTCGCCCTCGGTGACGTTCTCAATGGACCACGTTACCCGGCCGGACGCGTTCGTGGTTCCGTCAGCGGAGGCAAGGTAGAAGCCCAGTTGGGAAATCGTGTGCGCGGTCGAGTTTTGGTCATCCACCAATGCAACCTCGGCCAACACCACATGGCGTGGCTTGACCAGCGTGCTGACCAGTCGATAACTCACATCGCTCGGACTGGGATCGATCACCGGAGTGAACAACGCCAGGGGCTCTGTGGCTCGCTTGGGCGAGTCCGGTGCAGCTTGTTGGTCGGCAGTGGAGTTGGTCCGGGGCGCCTTGGCGTCGGGATTTCCTGCCGGCAAGGCTTGCTGAAGCAAGGCATCCGCGGAGAGGCCGGCTTGGACGAGGTGTTGTCCCGCAGAGACGGGGATGCCCGCCGGCAACGGCTCGCATCGGATGACAATGCGGGCTTCCTTGGGTTGTCCACCGCGCGCGGTTGCGGTGCCGAAAGTGCGGAAGAGCGTCAGCGTCTGCTGCGTGCCGGGCGTCAGCGTGACTCGCGGTGGCACGGCGAGATTCCACCAGTCGAGGGTTTCGCGGTAGGCCACGTGGTGGGTGAAGTTGGTTCCGTGGTCGGCGAGCTGCGGCAAGGGCTGGCCTCCGTCTTCGTTGGCGCCCACAGTCCAAAACCAGAGATGGTTCGTGTTGTGGGCTTCGTTGCCCCGGCGAACGCTCCACCAGAGGAAATCCCAGTAGCGGCCGCCCGCTCCGGTAGCGACAAGCGCGCTGAGCGCAGGCACGGGCTGCCATGAGTCGTCGGCCTGTCGGATGAAGAACTCGAAGGCGGCGAGCCGGGATGCGGGCAAGGTCAGGCGAAAACCGTTCTGCGTCTGCTGCACCTCGCCGGGCGGATATTGTTGAGGGGGGGTCGGATTGCTCGGTTCCAAAACCAGCTGCCCGGATTTCGCCGATGCGGCCTGAGCAGCGCCAAGCACGGAGACCGTGGGCGCGCCTGCCTGCCTGTAGCTGAACAACGCGACGGCCGCGACGGCTGCAAAGAGGACCGCGACCACGATCAATAGCGCCACGATCTTTCCCGCCGTTCCGCCTTTGCGGACCAGAAGAACTAGAACGGCGATCCCACCGCCAATGACGAGCATGACCAGTGCGAGACCAATGACCGGAAAGCCCACCGTGGTCGCTCGATCACTCGTGACGGTGGTCTGGTTCTTCGGCGCCTCCGAGGGCATCACCTGGACATTGAACGACGTTCCCCGGAACTGGCAGAGCTCGATGCGCGTGTTGACCATGGATTTCGCGCTGAAGCTAGCGGTGCGGAGAAGTTCGGCGGAGAGCTCCCGGAAATTGGCGTCGAACTCCTCGCGCGTCTTCGTTCCGCGAACCTCGGTGACCAGCAGGACGCGGTTGGCGGCCAGTTTGGTGAGCTCCAGCCGGGCGGAGACGGCGTAGAGCTTCGTCTGTTGCTCGTGCTGGGGCTGCAGGACCGCGATCGGCGTGCCGGCGCGGGAGAACTGGGCGAGACCCGGTCTGGACGCGAGAATCTCCCACGTCATGTCCACACCGGTTTCATTGTGGGAACTACGGCCCATGACGGAGACCCAGCGCGGATCCCCCGACGACACCACCGGCGAAACCAGCAGCGACGCCTCATACTGCCCGCCGTTCTCAAGCCGCACGTCGAACAACGTGCCGGCGAATGTGCGGCGCGGCTTGCCGGGAAGCGGTCCGATTGGGCGGAGATTGTCGAAGGCCCGCTGGGCGATCACCGCGTCCGGCAGCACAAATCCCATCCGCCACGTCTGACGCCCTGGAGGAAGTATCCGCCACGCCTGGTTTCCCAAGTGCGGCACCGGCTTGACGAATGTTCCATTGAACGGCGGGAAGAAAGCGTCCTTCAACGACTCTTCCACGCCACTTTCCAACCGGGCGCCGGTGAATCCCACCCGCAGCTCCGCCGAAGTCCGTAGGACGTCCGTGGTCACGTCCAAGATGACGACGTTGTTGCTCACGCCGACAGGCACGCACTCGAACTTCACCAAGGGCGTGGGCACCGCGAAGAACTGTTCGACCGCCCCCGGCGAACGCGCCTCCTGCATCGTCAGGAACCGCGCCACGGCGAACGCGACAATGATGGCACCGAAACCCGGCATCGTTTCGCGGAAGCCCTGGCGAAGAGGGGATCCACGTCCGGGGTCCGCCGGCCGGTCGGAACTCCTCAGAGCGGACCCGCCCCACGCGCAGACCAGGACCACCACCCATGATCCGATCGTCACGACCGCTTCGGAACGGCCGGGGTTCCAGCTCGGGTCGTTCGCAATCTGGGCCATCGCCCATAACCCGAACATGGCAACACCCGCGCCCACGACGAACAGGACCAGACCGACCCAACTCTTCCACGTTTGGGCAGTCGCCACGGAGGAGCCGACCCGGGGCGCACCACTCCGCAAGAGCAGGAACAGGCCGACGGCCAAGAGCGGTGCTGTTGGAAACAGCGCGCGCATGACGTTGGCCTCGGATGGAAAATGCAGGCCGTTGAGCGAGTCGGAGATCTCCTCGGATCGCGCCTGCGCGGTCGCGGCTGCGGTCGCCAGCCGAGCCGCTTCACTGGCCTGCTGGACGGCTTCCTGTTCCAAGCGAGTGCGTTCGGCCGGCGTCGCGGATCTCGCCGCCTCTGCTTTGAGGCGGTTCGCCGCGCCGCGGGCCTGGCCTTCATCGGCCTTCGCTTTCATCCACAGTGCCTGCTGCGTCCGGATTTCCATGGCCGAGTTCGAGGAGCGAGACAGGAAGATCTGGTTTTCTTCCATCAGCCGTGAACTTCCCCAAACCGTCGCCAGAACAAGCAGGCCGACGCCGATGGCCCGGCTCGTCCGACTGACGAAAGGGGCCGGCTGGCTCCGACGAATCCAAAGCCACCGCAGCAGCAGGAACAAACAGAACCCTACGGAGAAGACGGATCCACCGATCACCCCGCCGGCCCAGAGCGGGGGCGAGTCTCCGCCACCACGACTCCAAACCACGAACAGCAGCGTCATGACGACGACGAAGGTCAGCGGAATGGCTGCGAGCACCAGCAAGAGAACCATCCATCTGCTACGCGACGGGGGCGTGTGCGGCGGTCGCGTGCTGGAGGCGGCATCGTCCCGCCCTGCCTGGCCTCGCCATTCGGTGGCATGGATGCCCATGCGACGGCAACTCGGGCACCAGAGCAGTTTCTTGGGATTGCCGGCGGCTCCGAAGCGGATGCCGCCCCGCGCCCAGACGGAATCCGCATGGCCGCACTTGCAGACCAGATGCCAGCCCATCGACTCCCGCTTTGCCGCCTCGGCCCAACGCGCCGGCAGGACGGCTTGGAAAAACCGCTGCACGCCGCTGCGGGGAGACTCCGCTGGCGTGATCGCGGGCTCGCAACCGGTGGCGGCAGTCACGGCTTCGCGGATGGCAGCATGCCACTCGGCGACGACCAGGTTGGTATCCCAAACCGCCTCGAAGGCGCCCTCGTTGGGCGTGAAGCAGAGACACCGAGTGCGCCCACCTTCATCGAAAGTGACCCGGATGAAGTCCAGCCGGTGGGGCTTCGCGAAGCGCGCGTATTGACCGACACTGAGGCCGCGAATGGCCGTCAAAGGGATCGCCGTCACTCCATCCGATACGACGAAAGACAGTTCGTTCGAATCGAGCTTGAGCCGCCCCTTGCCGCTATAGATATAGACGTATTTCCCCCAAAGGGTGGCCATGTGTTCGGGCGTCGCCACGTAGCTTGGGGAGCTCATGGGCAGGCGCCTTGAGGGCATGCCCGAACCGGGCGCCTTCACCGGCTTGCCGGTCGAGATTGAAACCATCGTCTCGACCTGCGTCCGAAAGTCTCCCGCCGTCTGGAAACGCATCTCCGGCTTCGCCTCCAGCGCGCGCAGCACGATCTCGTCGAGCCGCACGTCGATCTGCACCTTGCGCGACGGGGGCTGGAGTTTGGTCGCCGGAAGTTCGCCCGTGAGCAGTTCGTAGAGGACCACTCCCAGCGAGTAGATGTCCGCGCGATGGTCGGTGCGACGGTGGTCCTTCTGCTCCGGCGCCATGTATTGCGCGGTGCCGGGCGGCTGGCTTTCCGCAAGCCCCACGTCGGAGCCATCGGCATGGAGCATCTTCGCGATGCCGAAGTCGGCGATCTTGATGCGGCCGTCTTTGTCGAGGAGCAGGTTCTCCGGCTTGATGTCGCGATGGACGATGCCGTGCTCGTGCGCGAACTGCAGCGCCTCGCAGACCGGCGGCACCACGGCCAGCGCCTGCTCGGGGGTAAAGCGGCCGGCCTTCATCGCCTGGCGCAGGTTCACGCCGTCCACGAACTCCATGAGCAGGTAGTAGAAACCGCCCGCCTGGCCGAAGTCGTGGATGGTGACGATGCTCGGATGGTTGAGCGCCGCCAAAGCCCGGGCCTCGTTCGCGAACCGCTCAGCGAACTTCGCGTCCGCCACCCGTTCCGGTGCGAGCAGCTTGAGCGCAACGAGGCGGTTAAGGGACTTCTGCCGGGCCTTGTAGACCACACCCATGCCGCCGCGCCCCAGGCATTCGAGGATCTCCAGCTGCGGAAAGTGCGGCGCCAGTTCCTCCGGTGGGACGGTCTGGCCCGGAGCTGTCGGCCCGGCGTCGGGCTGCGTTTCAGCCATCGCCTCGGCCATGAGGCATCGCGGGCAAAGCCCGGCCGTGGCGGCGGACGGAAGAGCCGTGCCGCACTTCGGACACGAACCGGGCGTTGGCGAGGATTCGTTCATGCCGGTGTCCTGACGCAATGGAGACGACTGGTTACCACGTTTCGTTCCTCAACTTGCCAGCGCGGCGAACAGGGCCTGCATCTCCGTTTCGATGGCGCCGGAATCGTCCAGCGTGCCGGCCACCTCTTCCCGCAGGACCTGGCGGAACCGGCGCTTCAGCCGATGAATGGCCACCTTGAGTGCATTCGCATTCATGCCGCACTTCTCCGCCAGGACGGACTGGTCACCGTGGGCGGCATCGCCGGTAAGCCAGGGTTTGACGAGCGAGAAGAACTCGGCGCGCCCGTCCGCCGCGCATTCCTCG
Organism: Verrucomicrobiales bacterium; assembly: GCA_043754645.1. Lineage (GTDB taxonomy): Bacteria > Verrucomicrobiota > Verrucomicrobiia > Limisphaerales > CANJSG01 > CANJSG01. The sequence goes on from JAYUUX010000043.1 coordinate 5,327, forward strand.
CGCAGCGCTTCCAACGCACGCGCCAGAACGGTAAGCGCCCATTGTCGATCAAACGCCGCATCCGGCGACAACGCGGCTCCATCGGCGATCGGCCGGGTTTCGCCCGTGTCGGTATCGTAGAGCGAGACGTTCTCCACGCCGCCTCCGCGTTTGAGACGGCTCGCGGCCACCCGGCGGTGCGAAAGGAAATGTTTCACCGCCCCGAGCAGATAGGAACGAAAGCGGCCCCGCCCCGGCTCGGCGCGGTCGATGGCTCCGCCTGCCAATACGCCGGCGAAGAAGTCGTGCGCCATCTCCCGGGCGGCGTCCGCGTCGCGGAGTTCGCACCGGAGAAACGCCGCCACCGGCTCGTAGTAGGCGTCGCACAGTTCCGCCAGCGCGCGCCGCCCGTCGGCCGACTCCGCCTTGGCGCGGCCGACCTGTGTCCAGCGCGTGGTGCGAAACGACCCGGCGGACGCGTTCGCCGAAGGCGCAGGCGGCGGTGGCTGGGTCGGTTC
>JAYUUX010000044.1:0-3837 GCA_043754645.1 Verrucomicrobiales bacterium
GTCACCTTCAGCCCGGTCATGAACTTCTGCAGGTCGATGTCGGCGAAGTCCAAGGCGAACCGGAAGTCGGTCTGGCCGCGATCCGGAAACTCGAACGCCGCCGATCCCCTGATCGTCCCGTCGCCGTATCCGCGGCCGGTCATGTTCGTGAGGATCAATCCGCGTCCGAACCAGCGGGCCTCGCCGACGAGGCGGTCGACGGCGTAGCGGTTCCATTCGAAGCGCCCGGCATCCGCGACGAAGCGGAGGTCCACCTCGTCGACATCGCGCGTGTTCAGCCAGCCGTTCACCGTCGCGTTGGGAACGTCAAGAAAGCGGAACGGCTCCATCGTGGACCACGTCTTCGGCCCGATGGCGCGGAGGAACGGCTCGAGCTCGAACTGCGCGGCGCCGTTGCTGATGGTGAGGACCGAGGTGCCCAGGTCGAACCCCAGCCATTCGCTCCGCGCCCAGTTCGTCCCCCGCGCCACCCGCACATCGCGGGCCTCGATGAAGCCGTTGGTGAAGGCGACCGTGGCCTCCACCCGGTCGACCGACTGGCTGCGGAATGACGCGTTGCTGATGACCAGATGCGCGGCCGCGACGGTCTTCTCGGGCTCTTCCTTGAAATAGTGCAGGTCCGCCGAGATCACCGGCATGGTGCGGAATTCGAACAGGTCGAACACGCGTGTGGCATTGGTCGGGAAAAGCGGCCGGAGAATCTGCGGATCGATCGTGCTGACGAACTTGAAGGTCTGCTTCCGTCCCTGGTCCGTGCTGGTGAACTCCAGGTCCACCGCGCCTTCTGGGCGCCGCAGGTGGGCGTTGGGCAGATGCCAGAGGAGGTTGGTGTAGTTGAACGTGCCGGTCGCGGAATCAACCGGCAGCGTGCGGTAGCTTCCGTTCGTCACGGCGAACCGCCCCGCGAGCTGGAGGCTCGGCTGGACCTCGGCGCGCCAGTCGGGAGCGCTGTTCGTCCATGCCGGCAGGCGGACGCTTCCGGAGGCCGAAGCATCGGGCGGGGCGCCCCAGGTGAACTGGGACAACCACCTCCGGCTCTCGGGCGGCAACAAGGGCAGGGCTTCGTGGAGGTCGAAGTTTGCGTCGGCGATCCAGACGGCCTCGCGGGTCTCGACATCGATCGAGGCGCGGCCGCGCAATGGCCCGGTGGCGAGCTCCAGGTCGAAGCCGCGCAGGCTCAGGAACGGCGCCTTCCAACCGGCGGCGACGCGGAGCGAGGGAACCTTGACCTTCGGCGTTGCCAGATTGGTCAGGGCGGCGGAGAAGTTCACCCGATGGGGCAGGGCGTTGGTCCAGAGGCCGAGGTCGACATGCTCCGTGACCGCGGCCCACTCGTTTGTTTCGGGCAGTCGATCGAAATGCACGCTGCCGGAACCGAGCGTGAACCACTTCGTCTCCAACCCGACGACGTCCACGTCGCCATTCGCCCTCGGCGGTATGGCGTTCCGTGTGTCCAGCAACGCATCCGTCCTGACGTTCAGCGCGCGCGCCGTGGCCCAGCGTGAACTGGCGTTGGTCGCGCGGACCTCCAATCGGGCGTCCCAAAATCGCATGTCCTGTCCGGCCGGTTGCACGTGGCCCTTCACGGAAACTCCGTCGCCCTCGCCCCAGGGCGTCCATGCCCGGTCGGCCGAGACTGAGATCTCCACGCCGGACTCGGCCACATCGGTGAAGAGGTCGCGGATGGAGGAGATGACGACCAGGTTTGTGGCCAGGCCCCACGGCGTGTTGACCGAGGGCACGGTGAGCTTCACCTGGCCCGAGACGCCCTCCGGTTGCGCGGCATCGCCGGCGACGCTGATGTGCACATGGGATGAGGAATCGAGGTCGAAGCGGTCGATCCATTCGGCAAGGCGGTTGACCTGGTTGGTCATCGAGAACGGCGCGGCCGGCTTGACCTTCGGATCCACCGGCTTTGCCATCAGATTCGTGAGAGCCCACGTATTCGTGACCCCGACAAAGAAGGAGAAAGTCCCCTGGCGAAGACGTCCTCGGAAGCGGTCGAGCAGGACGGTGTTCGTGTCCGGAAAGGAGAGCTTCACCTGCACGCCGCTGACATCCACCGCATGCAGGTTGGTCCGCGAAGGGGTCAGCCTCATCGCGGCGTCGCGGATGGAGATGGATTCGATCCGCCATTCGCGACGGGCGAGGGACTTCTGGTCGAGGTCCACCGTCGCCTCGGCCGCGGTGATGGTTCCGGGAACGCCGTGGCGGCCGAGGGTGAGGAGGTCGACCTGGATGCCCTGGAGCCAACGGAAGCGGGCGCGTTCGAAGTCCAGGTCCACACCCTGGGCGCGAAGGCCCGCCTTGATCCGCTCCTTGGCGAACTCCGGGATGCCGATCTCCGTGACGTAGAGGGCCGCGCAGATGAGCGCGAGGATCAGGAGCCAGACCGCGATGCGGCACCACCGGAACGCCACCCGGCATCGCCGCAACCACGGACGTCCGCTGGGCTTGGGCTTCATCTCACGGGCTCTCCGTTCCGGCCTTGAAGATCGTGAGGTATTCCCTCACCGCGTTGACGTAGACGTCGGCCGGGAACTCGAAGACCGTGCGTGCGCCGTCGATCCTGGTCGCCGCATACGGATGCAGTTGGCGCGATTGCCCGCCGAACTCGATCTCCAGCGTCTCCGGCTTCCGGTCCCTCACAAGGCCCAGGGTCAGCTTGAAATCCACCTTCTTGAACCCGTAGGCGTCGGCCACGTCGCCGCGCGCGGTCCAGTAGACCGCCTGGAGCGAACCGAGCCGCGTCAACGCCTCCTCTACCCCGAACGGATTGACGAATCCCTGCGAGCCCGGGGCGACGATCCATTCGCCGTCGGCGTTGCGGACAAGCGCCTTCTTCCGGCCGAGCTGCTGGATGGTGATCGAAGTCACGTTGGTCGCGTCGAAGTTCCAGATTCTCCGGTCCCCGATCTGCCAGGATTGGCGGGGAAGCCGGATGAAGACTTCCGGCAACAGTTCGCTCACCGAGACCTCATCGGTGCGACGGACGAAGAGCCGCCCGCCTTCGCCCGCGCCGACCTGGAAGGCGACCACCTGGTTGGTCCCGCCGCTCGGCGCTTCGAAGCGGTATTCCGCGAGCGGTTTATCGAGGCCGTATGGCTTCAAGTCCGTGACCAGCGCCTTCTCCTCGACGGTCGGCGCCTCGGTGACGACGTAGAGCAGAAAGTCGAGCAACAGGGTGTCGGCCGCGAAATACTTCGGGGCGGTGACCGCCCACACGTTGGTTCCCCGGCGTTCGACGGTGAACGCCTCGTCGCCTTGGACGGCGATCTTCGTGATGTCGGCCGTCGGCAGGTCGACGAGCCGGGGATTCCTGAGCTCCGACTGGGAAACGCGCCACGGGTCGACCGCGGCCCTGGGCACCAGGAACACCGACGACTCGCCAATCCGCCGTGCGAATGCCATCAGCGGAAGATTGGTCGGGCCCGAGCCGATCTGCAGTCCGCCGGTGAAGTTGGTTCCCTGGCCGAAGAGGATTTCGAGGGACGGAGCCTGCAGGCCGAACGGTTCAAAATCCTTCACGCCGTCGGCCACAAACCCGCTGACGAGATTGGTGCGCAGCTGTTCGAGACCGGCATCCACCCGGCGATTGTCGGCCCGCGCGTCCAACGGCCAGACGATGCGCCACAGCGAATTCGTGTCGGGCCGGCCGAGGTCAAAGCCCCGTTGCGCGGCCCGCACGCGGATGGAATTCTGCGAGAAGACCTCGGGCGGAAGGATGTCGCGGCCGCGCCAGATCACCTCCGTGGGCGGGATGAAGCGGAGCAGGTCCGAGGTGACCAAATGGATGCCGTTGCCGCCGGTCTGGCCCAGATAGACCTGGTCGCCGGC
>JAYUUX010000045.1:0-5699 GCA_043754645.1 Verrucomicrobiales bacterium
TGTAGGACTGCCCACGGGACAAGGTGTGGGTCTGTGCATCGATCAGCGGCAACAGGTCGAACTCCTCCAGAAGTCCGCACACGGTTGATTCAATTCCTGGAACGCCGTCCCGGCCGAACATCCGCAGCGTGAGCCCGATGTGGCCGAGGACGGTTTCGCCGCCGAGCAACGGCGGGAAGTCGGGCATGAAGAAGAGTTTCGACCTCTGCCCCAGATCGCCGCGTTGGAACGGACGTCCGTCGAATGAGATTGTTCCCGAGTCCGGGTTGAAGACGCCGGCCAACAGGCGGAGCAGCGTGGTCTTGCCGGAGCCGTTGGCGCCGAGCAGCGAGACGACGCGGCCCTCGGGCAGTTGGACCGATATGCGGTCCAAGACCGTTCTCCGTCCAAACGCCTTCGTCACCCGGTCCAGTTCCACCTTCATCCCGCGAGGATTTGACGGGCCACTTGGCTAAGCAAGCGCCGTCGCCGAGGACGGCGTTCGAGCGGGGTTCGGGTGATCCTCCGCTGCGCACTTCGGTCACCGAAAGCCCGGCGGACCGGACGAAACAAACTCCGACGCGCATTCGCCAATGTTCGTAACCGTCCCGTCGTAATCGCAGCGGGAACGTCGGTTGTTTTGGAGGCCTCTCCGTTGATCATCGTGTTCGATCGGAAGAGCTGAACAACCCCATCGGCTCGCTGTTTCCCCCCAAGCAGGACCGCGCTTCATGGCGGATCTCTGCCCACACGAAACCCGACGCCTTTAGACGCAATGAAACCTGAGACATCCTTGAACGCCTTGAAATTGTTTAGCCCGCGATTCCTTGGCCCGTTGGCAGTGGCAGTGATCGCGGCCGTAACGTCCCTTGCTCCGGCCCGCGCCGCCCAGGCGCCGCCGCACAAGATCTCCGCCGCGAACCTCCGCGTGGTGCAGAATGACATCGGCAACACGGTCAACTCCGTCACCGTCGACGCCACGCTTTCGATCAACGACCTGCGCGTGCGTCCGGGCTCGAACCGCGGCGACTACAATCTCCAGGTCGGCGACACCGGCGCCAACGATCTCGCCGAGGGCCTGGTGATGGTGGCGGTTTCCCAGAACGGCCGCGACAACGGGGAGTTGGCGGACGAGCAGAAGAACTATGCGGCGGCGGCCTTCGACGCCTCCGCTGCCGGATACTGGGCGGTGATACAGGATGCCACGTCGGCCCGCGCTGAATTCAACATCAACTGTGCGGTCGGTTTCTTCCGCTACTCGGACTGGTTGGCCGGTTGGGCCCGCAATCCGACCGGAGTCAATGGCGGCACCAACAGCCTGTTCACCGGATCGCCTGGAATGCTCCTCGGCAACAGCACGGCGACGTCGGGCTACAACCTGAAGCAGAGCGGCGCCAACGGGCAGTTCCGGGTCAGCCTGATCGACAAGGGCTACAACTCCTCCACCAACCCCGGAGTCCTCATCGTCAACCACGGCAAGAACGAGGGCAACTACGCGAACACGGTGACCAACGCCGATGGAACGTGGGAGATCTACATCAAGGACAACTTCGCCAACGCCGGCTCCATCGAGGCGGATCCGGTCGCCTTCGTCTTTATTCCCAAGACCAACACCTCCGTGGTCTCCGGCAAATTCGGCCTCGACGCCACTGGAACCAACGCGCAGATCCTGATCTACAGCGGAAACACTCCCGCCTTCTCCGTGACGAACTTCGACATCGGCCGTTTCCGGCTGACGATTCCGGGAGGCTCCCCGAACGCCGGCGTGCTCATCGTCTCCACCGAGGGTGGCCAGCCGCTGAACAGGGACAACCTGGTCAGCTATGAAGGGGATGGCGACGGCTGGATCCTCGAGGCGCGCGATCTCGGCACCTTCCCGCCGCCGCTCGAATCCTCCACCAACGAGGCCGTCGCCTCGTTCGTCTACATTCCCGCTTCGACCGCCGGAATCGCGGTGTCGCCCACGAACTCCATCCTCACGGCCGAGTTCGGCCTCGCAGCCTCGTTTGCGGTGCAGTTGGACCTGTCCCCGACCAACGACGTCACGATCAATCTATTCTCGGCCAACCTCTACGAAGGCCTGCTTTCGTCAAACTCGCTGACCTTCAACTCCACCAACTGGAACATCCCGCAGATCGTCACGATCACCGGCCAGGACGACGCGGTGCCGGACGGCAACGTGGCCTTCTCCGTGGTGTTCGACCCGGCGATCAGCACCGATGTGGCCTACAGCGGAACGACGACTCCCGCGCTGACCGTCATCAACGTGGACAACGAACAGTCCGGCATCTCCGTCACTCCCACGTCTGGTCTGACCACAACCGAGCAGGGCACCAACGCCTCGTTCAGCGTCTTCCTCAATCGCCAGCCGACGGCGGATGTCGTCATCGCCGTTTCTTCCAGCAACGCGGCGGAGGGACTCGCCTCGACCAACTCGCTCACCTTTACGGCGGACAACTGGAATACGCCCCAGACCGTCACCGTGACTGGCGTTCCTGATTTCCGGAAGGACGGCGACAAGGCCTTCACCGTGGTGCTCGCCGTCGCCACCAGCGCGGACCTCACCTACGGCGGGATCAATCCTCCGGACGTTTCGGTGGTCAACATCGACACCGACAACCCGGCCATCATCTGGAACCACCCGGCACAGCTGCTCGTGGCCGAAGGCGGCACGACCAACTACTCCGTGGTGCTGGCAACACAGCCCGATGGGAACGTCACCAACACCGTCGTCTCCGTCACCCCCGGAGTGGGCACCGTTTCCCCAGCCGTGCTGATCTTCACCCCGCTCAACTGGAACATCCCGCAGGTCGTCACCGTCTCCGGTGTGGACAACCTCGCGATCAACGGTTCGGTCGGGTTCACCATCAACAACACCATCACCTCCATCGATCCGCTCTATCGCGACTTTGTCGGCACGCGGGCCGTATCGGCCGTGCGTCTCGACAACGAAGCCCAACTCCTCCTGCCCTCGGGCGAACTCCTCTACGGCGTCGGCATGCCGCCCATCGGCATCGACGGCCAAGCCCGCCTTGAAGACGTGGACGCCACCAACTACGCGGGCGGCACGCTCACCGTCGCCTACCTCGCCAACGGAAGCACCTCGGACCGGTTGGAGATCCGCAGCACCGGCACGAACGCGGGCCAGGTCTCCGTCACCGGCAACGTCGTCAGCTATGGCGAAACGAACATCGGCACCTTCTCGGGTGGTCGCTCCTTGGCCCCGCTCGTCGTCACGTTCAACGAGAACGCCACCCGCCTGGCCGTCCAGCAGATCATCCGGTCCATCACCTTCGGCACCGTCACCAACGGCGCGTCGCTCGCGACCCGCTCGTTCGGAATGACGCTCGACGACGGGTTTGGCGGCATCGCCATGGCGTCGAAATCGGTCCGCGTCGGGGCGATCCGCCTCACCCAGTATCAGGAGGGAGGCGACTATGGCTACGGCGTCTTCGCCGGCGTCGGCGACATCGCCCTGTCTGAAGTTGGAAGCAGCATTGCTTGGCCCGCCGGCCGCACTCCCGCTCCGGCTGAAGGCCTCCTCGTCGACTGGCCGGACGGCGGCACGCCCAACGAATCGCAGGTGCTCCTGAAGTTCGAGGAGTTCATCGGCACGAACTACTGGCAGGTTCCCTCGGGCGCGGTCGTCGTCGCGGGGGAACTCCTCGTCAGGGTCAACAACACCGGCGACGGCGGACGTCTCTACCGCATGCTCCAGCCGTGGGATTCCACCAACTCCACGTGGAACTCCTTCGGCGACGGCATCCAGCAGGACGACCTCGAATCGCGTTCCGTCTACGAATCCCAGTTCGGCGTGGAGGACGGCAGCGGCGCGACCGGCACCGGTGTCATCTCGATCGGTGTGACGCCCGACGTGCAGGCCTGGGTCAACTGCACGACCAACTTCGGCTGGGTCATGAAGGGCTGGCCGCTCCGGACCGACGGCACGGGGCTCAGCCCCTCCGAGGTCGCGACGGTCGAGGATCGCCCGCGTCTCCGCGTGGTCTGGCTCGCGCCCGGCTTCGCCAGCGCCAGCTTTCAGCAGGGCGTGGCCGACTACACGGGGACGAAGGACGCGAACCTCGTGGTGAACACGCCCGACGTCTCCGGCAGCGCGGCCCTGTCCATAGGCGTCGATGCGCCCGACGCCAGCGGCACCAATGCCGTCCAGAGCCTCCTCTGGTTCGACGGCATCATCGGCACCGCCACGAACCAGATCCCGCCCGGTTCGGTGATCCATGCCGCGTTCGTGGAACTGGCCAGCGTCGGTCCCGACGCCATGGGCGACGGCGGACGTTTCCACGCCATGCTCCAGCCCTGGGACGACACCACCGCGACCTGGAACGCTTGGGTCAACGGCGTCCACCCGGACGGCGTCGAAGCCCTCGCCACACCGACGGCCGTCGCCGGCAACGCCGGCCTCGATCCCGACGTGCAGGGAACCTTCAACTACTTCGACGTCACGTCCGACCTCCAGGCCTGGGCCGACGGCACGCGCAACAACTACGGCTGGGCCCTCCTGCCTTGGGTCGGCGGCGCGAACGGCTGGTTCAGCCGTTCCTCCGAGTCGATCAGCCTCGTCGACATCCTCAAGCCCGAGGCCGAACGCCCGAAGCTCCGCGTCTACTTCACGGCTCCTTCGGGAGCCGTCGCCGCCGTGCTTCGACCGCCCGTCCTTTCCACGGGCCAGGTGCAGGTCAAGTTCACCGGCTCCGGCAGCATGACCTACTCGATCCTCCGCGCCCCGGCCGTCACCGGTCCTTGGACGTCGGTGGGCACCGCCACGGTCGGCGGCGATGGCCAAGCCACCTTCACCGATGCGACCCCGCTCCCCGAGGGGGGATTCTACCGCGTCGTCCATCCGTAGACCTTGCAGCGATAACGGCGGGCGTGGCCTCAGAACCGCGCCCGCCGTTCCCATTGAACCACCACCTGAAATTGAACCGTCCTGATCCCATGAAACTCCATCCGTCCCCCAGTTCGCCCCGGCAAGGCGCGCTCCCGCGTCTTGGCGGAAACAAAGTCCGATCCGGGTTCACCCTCGTCGAACTCCTCGTCGTCATCGCCATCATCGCAATCCTCGCCGCCATGCTCCTGCCGGCCCTCGCCAAGGCCAAGACCCGGAGTCAACGCGTCGTCTGCCTCAGCAACCTGAAGCAGCTCGGTCTCGGCAGCATGCTCTACTCCGGGGACAACAATGGGCAGTTCACAGGACCAACCTGGTCTCAAACCGGCTATACCCCTACCCAATACTCCGACCGAAGCGCCTCGGACGACGACGCGTCGTGGCTTTATCCGGCCTATGTGAAGCCCTTCAACAGCTTCGTCTGCCCAAGCACAAAAAACTCCGTCCGACCGGACACCGAGAAGAAGCCCTTCTCCACCCAACGCTACGTCGTCGATCTCGTGGACAACGCCGTCAACAAAAGGGCCCGCGGCACCAGTTACGAAATCTTCGGCACCATGGGCGACCTGACTTCGGACGGGTTTCCGATCACCATCAAGAAGACGGAAAGCTCCGTTAACTCCAAGGTGATCAGACGGTCGTTCGCCTCCATTGGTTCGCGACCGGGCGCTTCAAACATCATGCTTTTCCTGGATGCAGACGACAGCGGCAGCGAAGGGCTCGGCAGCACGCACAACAACTGGCCGGACAAGGAGGACAACCATGGAGCCGACGGGACCAACATGAACTTCTGCGACGGTCACGCCCGTTGGAT
>JAYUUX010000046.1:0-3944 GCA_043754645.1 Verrucomicrobiales bacterium
AGCGGTTCGGCCCGCGGTTTCTTCGGATGGTCCCGGCGGTTGCAGGTTCCCGCGTTCCCGCTAGCTTGCGCGCGCCATGACACTGTCCGTCAGTCGCACTGAAAGCCTGCCGCGTTTATTCGCCGCGAGCCGCCTCTATTACGGCTGGGTCATTGTCTTCCTCGCTTCCGTCGCGATGGTGGGAACCTTGCCGGGTCGGACCCAAGGACTGGGGTTGATCACCGAGCCTCTCCTGCGTGACCTGAAGATGGACCGGGTCGCGTTCGCGCAGTTCAACCTCTGGGCGACTTTACTGGGTGCTCTCTGCTGTTACGCCGGAGGGCGCTTCATGGATCGACGCGGTGCACGGACCGCTCTTCCGCTGGTCTGTGTGATCTTGGGCGCGGCGGCTGTGCTCCTCACGGTCGCGAACTCCGCGGCCGTGGTCTTCGTCGCGATTCTCCTCAGCCGCGCCTTCGGGCAGAGCGCCCTCTCCGTCGTCAGCATCTCGATGGTCGGGCAATGGTTCCACCGGCGGCTGACGGCCGCGATGGCGAGCTACACGGTGCTTCTTAGCATCGGCTTCATGATCGCCTTTCCCCTGATCGGCTGGGTCGTGCAAAACCACGGATGGAAGATGGCCTGGGCCGGCTTCGGCTGCTGGTTGATCCTGGGGCTTGCTCCGCTGGCGTGGCTGCTCACGCGGCAATCACCCGAGTCGTGCGGTGTGCCGACGGACGGAGTGGCGGCGGTCGATCGCGAGTCCGACCTGGTGGGCGCGACTTTCGGCGAGGCGTTGCGTTCTCCTGCCTTCTGGGTCTTCGGACTGTCGACCGCGGCCTACAACCTCGTTGCATCCGGCGTGGGTCTCTTCAACGAATCGATCCTCAACGAACGCGGCTTCGCGGCGGGCACGTTTTACCAGGCGCTGGCGGTCACCGCTCTGACTTCGCTGGTCGGCAATTTCCTTGCTGGCTGGCTGGCCGACCGCTGGTCGCAGGGCCGTTTGATGGCCGTGGCGATGCTGCTGCTCGCGCTGGCGACCGCGGGTCTTCCAATGCTGACGACGCTTTCGCAGGTCTACGCTTGGGCGGCGGCGATGGGAGTCGCGGGCGGATTTGTCATGGTGATCTTCTTCGGCGTATGGGCGCGGTTCTTCGGCCGGAAAGAGCTCGGACGAATCCAGGGCGCGGCGCAGGCGTTGACCGTGCTGTCTTCGGCCGTCGGCCCGTTGCTGCTGGCGAAGTGCGTGACCGGCACTGGCTCGTATGCCCCCGCGTTCCAGGTTCTCGCCGTCGTGATGGGACTGCTTGGTGTGGCCGCCATTTTTGTTCACGAGCCGCCCGGGCGCCGTTCTCGATGAGCGTTCGTGCGTTTCCGGAAAACTCATTGAATCGACTTCTCTGAATTCAGGTCGGGTTTAGAATCCGACTTCATGAATGCGCGAAGCCAGCTTCTGGTCATTGTGTTCTCGGCTGTCGCCCTTTTGGGTGGCGTGCTGGTGGCCGCCGAGCCGGCCGAACGCACCTACTGGGTCCAGTTGGTGCGGGGAACCACCGAGAAGGAGCCGCCGTCGAGCGACTGCAAACCCATCGGCCCGAAGATTTCCAAGACCTTCCTGCCTGTATTCAAGTGGAGCCACTACTGGGAGATGAACCGTCAGGAAGTGAAGGTCGCTGTGGGAGGCAAGAAGACGGTGCGACTGAACCAGCAGCGATCAGTCGAGATCGACCTGACGGATAAGACGAAACGGAAGGTGACCGCGTTCGAAGGCGACAAGCCCGTGTTCAAGACGGTCGATCCCATCGGCAACTCGATGTCGATCATCGGGGGGGACAGAGATACCAACAGTTCGTGGTTCATCGTCGTCCGTGGCGACAAGCCCGTCGGTGCACCTTAGAGCGTGTCGATTTTAGCCAAAGGGCAGCTTTGGCTCAGACTTCACTGGAGCAGATGCCGCCGCCGTTGCCTTGAAGCATCCAAACTTCGGAGCCTTCGGTCGCCAGTTTGCCGCAGGTTCGGTTGGTGGGTCACGGCGCGGCGTTTTCAAGGGATTTTCTCCACTAAGGCAGGATGATCTGCTTTGGTCGGAGTGACAGCGTTTGCGCTCACCAGTTCCTGCGTGAATCGGCAGGTCTGCACCGTCTGATGATGAACCCAGAGGATGCCGAAACGCACCGAGGCCATGAGCACGGCGGCGATGGGGCTGAGGAAGAAGTCCATCAGCGTCAGCACGACGGCCGCTCCGAGCAGCAGCAGGCCGGTTACAAGTTCCGTCAGCACCGACCGGATCTGGCCGGGCACGACGGCGCTGATGAACTTGTTCGTCCGCACGAACGGCGACCGGTGATCCCACAGGCACTTGATCCAGCTCACGCTGAAGATCCAACCAAGGCCGATGTGCGTGACGAAGGCCGCGCAGATGGCCCCGATCCGATGCCCCTCGCGGCGCAAACCATAGAACATGGTGGCGAAGCGCAGGACGAGGTAGGTCACCAGCGTGAAACCGGAAAGCGTCATGAGCAGGTGCTGCGTTGGCGTTAGCAGTTCGAAGAATGCCAGCGGCGTCAGCACCAGCAGCGTGGCGATGGGCAGGAGGTTGAAGTTGAACCAGGCCGTCATGTGGGCGAAGAACCCCAGCTTCTGTTTCCAGCCAAGTTCACGTCCGAAGAGCAGCCGTTTCCAGTTCGACTTCAGGATCTGCGCGTTGCCGAAGGCCCAGCGCCAGCGCTGCTTCTTCAGGCCTTCGAGGTCGTAGGGCATCAGCCCCGTGCCGATCTCCTCGTTCACGTAGATGGCGCGGTAGCCCTTCACATTCATGCGGAAGCCCAGTTCGGCGTCCTCGGTGATCGACTCGGTGCAGAACCCGCCGGTTGCTTCGAGGGCCTTGAGGCTGATGAGCGACAGCGTGCCCGTGGAGGGAACGCAGCCGAGCCGGTTCGCCATGTTCATATAGCTGGCGAAGAAGTGGCGGAAGTCCAGCGCGAGCCCGAGGTTCGAGCGGTTGATGTTCCGGTAATGCTGCGGGAACTGGACGAGCCCGATCGTGTCGTCGGTCACATGGCGCAGCGCACGGCGCAGGCAGTTGCGGTCCACCTGGTAGTCCGCGTCGACGACGAAGATGAAGCTGGCCGCAGGATTCATGAACTGCCGGGCCCAGTTCATCGCGCCCGCCTTGAAGCCCGTCATGTTCTCCACATGGAGGAACCTGAAACGCGGCCCGAGCGTCGCGCAGAAGGCCTCGACCGGACGCCAGAGGGTTTCGTCGGTCGTGTTGTTGTCGATGACGAGCACCTCGAAGTTCTTCCAACGGATGCGCGCCAGGCTCTTGAGCGTGTCGATGAGGACATCGGGCGGTTCGTTGTGCGCAGGAACGTGGATCGAGACGAACGGTTCGTCGTCGGTCAGCGACCGCGTCGCGGGACGGACCCACGGGAGGCGCGTCAGCACGGTCTGAAGCCCAAGGGTGAGGCAATGGAGCAGGAAGTTGGCCCCGAGCAGCACGGCATGGACTACGGGAAACAGAAGCAGCGTGGCCAGTGCGCCGACAGCGGCGAGGGAGAGGACGATTCTCCGGAACATAAGGATCCTTTCGGCTAAGGGTTTGGTCCGGGAAGCACCCCATTGGACAGAACCATCCGGCAGTCCCGCGCTTCCCACTCGAACCGACTCCCCGAGAACGGCGGACTCGGTCGAGCCTTGAAAGAGTATCACTCATTCAATTGGCCGGGCTACCGATTCTTTCCCTCAAGCGGAACTTTTTTCGGGAGCCGCCGCTTAGGTGATCAGACGGCGGAGCGCTTCGATTCCAGCGCGCGGAAGAGCCGCAGCGTGGCGTAGTCGATGCGTCCGCCGAGCGCCGCGTGGGCACCGCTGAGCGTTTGCCATCCGGCCTTGTCGAAGGCGGCCCTCATCTCGGCGGCCTGCTCCGGCGTGAAGAGGTTCGTGGTGTCGAGGTCTTCCCC
>JAYUUX010000047.1:0-3348 GCA_043754645.1 Verrucomicrobiales bacterium
CGATGCCGTCATTGATCCCGAAGGCGTTTCCAAGAACGACGTTCGCGGTCTTCCGCCCGACGCCGTCGAGGTGGACGAGCTCCTCCATCGTGCGAGGCACCTCGCCGCCGTGCAGCGCGACGAGCTTGCGGCACGCGGCCTGGATGTTCTTCGCCTTGTTTCGATAGAGCCCAATGCGGCGGACATCCTGCTCGAGTTCTGCGAGGGGAACGGCGGCGTAGTCCGAGGCGGTGCGGTATTCTTTGAAGAGATCGGCGGTTACGATGTTGACCTGCTTGTCGGTGCATTGGGCCGACAGCACGGTGGCGACGAGCAGTTCGAGAGGGTTCGAATGGTTCAGCTCGCAGTAGGCGTTGGGGTAGGCCTGTCTGAGGCTTGCGAGGATTCGGGAGACACGGTCCGCTTTGGCGGCGTTGGTTTCGCGGGGCATGGCTGATGGGCCCCTACTTAACGGCTGCTACGTCGACTACCACGGCGTGAAGGTATTCGAGGAACGTCTTCAGGCCCGCCACGGGGATGCGTTCGTCATGGCCATGGATCTTCAACGAATCCTCCTCCGAGATGACCGTGCCGATGCCGTAGGCGTGGACGCCTTTCGCGCGGAGCTGCGCGGAATCGGTCGCGCCGGTGAGCATCATCGGCAAGGTGGTCGATCCGGGGAACATCTTCGCCTGCTGGTTCTCGAAGGCTTTGAAAAGCTCCGAGTCGATCGGCGACGGCGGCGACGGTTGGCGGCTGCCGTCGGACAGGACGAACTCGACGCGGGGATTGTCGATGACCTTCCGAACCTGCGCCTCGAACGCCGGGAAGTCCTCGTCGGGCAGAAGGCGGATGTCGACCTGCGCGTTCGCATCGCCGGGGATCACGTTGATGCGGTAACCGCCTTTCATCATCGTCGGCGCGATTGAAGTGCGGAGCATCGAATTGATGCTCGGCTTGGAGGCCCGGAGCTTCTCCTGCACCAGCGCCCCCATCCCCGGATCCTCGATGTTCGAGTAGAGGAAGGCCTCGTCCGGCGGGCTGATCGCGGCGAGGCGCTTGAGGTAGACGCGCGTCGTCTCGTTCAGACGCATCGGCGGCTGCCATTTGCCCAGCTTCGCGATGGCGTCGGCAATGTGGACGACGGCGTTGTCGACCAACGGCCGGGAGCCGTGGCCGCCGGTGCCCTTCGCGTAGAGGATTCCGGGCCTAGGAACCTTCTCGCCCGTGGAGATGCCGATGTAATGGATCTTGCCGTCGCGTTCCCGGAGCATGCCGCCTTCGTTGATGGCGAACTCGCAGGCGATCTTGTCCCAATGCTCCTTCACCATGAAATCGATGCCGACATGCGTCGTGCCTTCCTCGCCGGCGTTGGCCATGAAGATGACGTCGCGGTCGAGGGCCAGGCCGCTCTGCTTGAGGAGCACGAGCATCTGGGCGCAGACCACGGTCATCGCCTTGTCGTCGGACGCGCCGCGGCCGTAGAGGAAGCCGTCTTTGATCAATCCCTCGAAGGGCGGAACCGTCCACTTGTCGCGCTCCACGCCGACGACATCGGTGTGGCCCATGAGCATGAGCGGCTTCTTCTTTCCGGAACCTTTCAGGCGGGCGACCAGATTGCCGCGTCCGGCTTCCTTCTCGTAGATCTCGGACGGGATGCCGTTCGTAGCGAGGTAGGCTTGGAGGTATTTGGCGCCGGCGGTTTCGTTGCCCGACGGATTGCTCGTGTCGACGCGGATAAAGCCCTGGAGCAACGGAACCAGGTCCGCATGGGCACGCGTGAAGTCCGGCGCGGCGGCGCGGCCGATCATGACAGAAGCGATCAACACGCAGGCGGAGGCGGCACAGAGCCGGACCGGGTTGGGGAAGAGAGGGCGTTTCATGGGTAGGCGAAACCGTATGCAAATGCTATCCGGCGAATTGCCATCGGCAAACCCGGGATTTGGACTTGAAGCGGAAGTGGGACAGCCGCCCTCGGCTGTCTTAGTTCTGCGGGCGCCCTCGCCCGCAGTTCGACAGGCGAGGGCGCCTGTCGGACAGGACACCGGCGAGGACGCCGGTGCCACTTTGTTGCCGCTCAGTCCTTGCCCAGCCACTCCAACTCGCTCGCGTGCGGGGCGATGACCGGCGTGCCGTCTTCCTTCTCCGGATACTCGAAGATCTTGTTCTCGAAGTTGCGGATGATGACGCGTTTGCCGTTCAGCTGCTTGATGTAGTCCGGGTTGATCGGAACCTTGCCGCCGCCACCGGGCGCATCGATGACGAACTGCGGCACGGCGTAGCCGGTCGTGTGGCCGCGCAATCCTTCCATGATCTCCAGTCCCTTCTGCACGGTGGTGCGGAGATGCGACGAACCGGAGATCAGGTCGCACTGGTAGATGTAGTAGGGGCGCACCCGGCACATGAGGAGCTTCTGCACGTGCGCCTTCATCACCGTCACGGCGTCGTTCACGTGCTTGAGCATCACGGACTGGTTGCCCAGCGGAACGCCGGCGTCGGCCAAGCGGCCCAAAGCCTCGCGCACTTCCGTGGTGAGTTCGCGCGGATGGTTCGAGTGGATGCTGATGAAGAGCGGGTGAAATTTCTTAACCATCGCGCAGAACTCCGGCGTGATGCGCTGAGGAAGAAAGACAGGTATGCGTGTGCCGATGCGGAGGAACTCCACGTGCGGAATCGCGCGCAAGCGGCTGAGCAGATGCTCGAGCTTGTCGTCACTGAAGAGCAGCGGATCACCGCCGCTCAGGAGGACGTCGCGGATCTCGGGATGCTCCGCGATGTAGGCGATCTGCCGGTCAAACTCGGGATGGAAATCATAGCCGCTGGCATTGCTCACCAGCCGCGAGCGCGTGCAGTAGCGGCAGTAGGCCGCGCAACGGTCCGTGACGAGAAAGAGCACGCGGTCCGGATAACGATGCACCAAGCCGGGCACGGGCGAATGCGAATCCTCGCCGCACGGATCGCTCATTTCCCACCGCGCGGTGTTCGTCTCCTCGATCCTCGGGATGACCTGGCGACGGATCGGGCAGTTCTCGTCCGCCATGTCGATCAGGTTGAAGAAATAGGGCGTGACCGCCATGGCCAGCTTGTTGGCGTTGGCGAGGACGGCTCCGGCGCGCTCCTCGGGCGTCAACGTGGGCATCAGCTTCTCGAGCTGTTCCACGGTGGTGATCCGGTGCTTGAGCTGCCACTTCCAGTCGTTCCAGTCCTTGTCGGACACGTTGCCCCAGTAGCCACGGCCGGCGGTTTTGAACTGCTTCAACCCGTTGAACCGGGCGGTTGAATCGGAATTTCCTTCAGCGAAGGAAGGGGCATCGAAATGCATCGTCCGGCGACTATAGAAGTGAACGTCCTTCGGTCAAGGGACCCGGG
>JAYUUX010000048.1:0-6060 GCA_043754645.1 Verrucomicrobiales bacterium
TTCCTCCAGATGAGCGACCCGAAGAAGGACATCCATCTCTACATCAACTCGCCCGGCGGCAGCGTGACGGCGGGGTTGGCGATTTACGACACGATGCAGTTCATGACCTGCGACGTGAACACCTACTGCATCGGCCAGGCCGCCAGCATGGGCGCCGTCCTCCTCGCCGGTGGCACCAAGGGCAAACGCTTCTCGCTGCCGAACTCGAACATCATGATCCACCAGGTCCTTGGCGGCGCCGAAGGCCAGGCCAGCGATGTCGAGATCCGCGTCAAATACATGCTCAAGCTCAAGCAGCGCTTGAACACCATTCTCTCCCATCACACCGGCCAGCCCTACGACGTCGTCGAGAAGGCCTGCGACCGCGACAATTTCATGAGCGCGGAAGAGGCCAAGGACTTCGGCCTCGTCGACGCCGTCATCAGCTCGCGCAAGGAAGTTCCCGGGCTGCCCGAGACTACCTCTGTCGTCCCCTAAGTCGTAACCATGGCCCGGCCCACCAACATCACGCTCTGCAGCTTCTGCGGGAAATCCCACGCCGAAGTGCGCAAGCTCATTGCCGGGCCCGGGGTCTACATCTGCGACAACTGCGTCAACCTCTGCAAGAGCGTCCTCGACAAGGAACTCTCCGTTGACCAGAAGCGCGGCCAGTCGAAGTTCAAGGTTCCCAAACCGGCCGACATCCGCCGGCGTCTCGACGAGTTGTGCATCGGCCAGGACCACGCCAAGAAGGTCCTCTCGGTCGCCGTGCACAACCACTACAAGCGGATTGCCAGCGGCAGCTTCCCGGCAACCGGTGACAAGGACGAACAGGCCGTCGGTCGCGAGGCTGCGGAGGAAGTCGAACTCGAGAAGAGCAACATCCTGCTCATCGGCCCGACCGGTTCCGGCAAAACGCTTCTCGCCAAGACGCTCGCCAAGGTCCTCGACGTTCCGTTCGCCATCGCCGACGCCACCACGTTGACCGAGGCGGGCTACGTTGGCGAAGACGTTGAGAACATCATCCTCCGTCTGCTCCAGAACGCCGACTACGACGTGAAGAAGGCGCAGATGGGCATCATCTACATCGACGAGATCGACAAGGTCGCGCGCAAGACGGAGAACGTCTCCATCACCCGCGACGTTTCCGGCGAAGGCGTCCAGCAGGGCCTGCTCAAGATCCTCGAAGGCACCGTCTGCAACGTCCCGCCGCAGGGCGGCCGCAAACATCCGCAGCAGGAATACATCCGCGTCGATACGACCAACATCCTCTTCATCTGCGGCGGCGCGTTCGTTGGGCTCGAACGGATCATCCAACGCCGCATCGGCCATCGCGTGATGGGATTCAGCGGCCAGGAGAAGAACGTCCACACGTCGTCGCTTTCCCGCGAAGAGGTGATGCACCAGGTCGAGCCCGAGGACCTGATCGGCTTCGGATTCATCCCCGAGTTCATCGGTCGTCTGCCCGTTTCCACCGTCCTTGACCAACTCACGGAAGATCAGCTCGTTTCCATCCTGACCGAGCCGAAGAACGCGTTGACCAAGCAGTTTTCCAAACTCCTCGCGCTCGAGGACGTCACGCTCGAGTTCACTCCCGATGCCCTTCGCGAACTCGCCGCGCAGGCGGTCAAGAAGGGAACCGGCGCCCGCGCGCTGCGCAGTCTTCTGGAGAAGCTCATGCTCGACGTCATGTATGACGTGCCCACGTCCGGCGACGTCGAGTCCGTGAAAGTCACCCGCCAGGTCGTCCTCGGCGAGTCCACCCCCATCATCACCCGCAAGGCCGTTCGAGCCGCAGCCTGATTCTTGTCCCGGCGCTGGCTCCTCCCGGTTTGAGGTTGCTTGGCGACCGGGACTTCTCGTTTCTTCTACCCCACTGATCCTATGGCACGTCCCTACCAAGCCGACCAGTTCGTCGCGAACCACGTCACCGGCATCCCCCGGTCGGGCATCCGCGACTTCTTCGACATCGTCCAAGGCATGAAGGACGTCATCTCGCTCGGCGTCGGCGAGCCTGATTTCGTCACTCCATGGCACATCCGCGAGGCCGCCATCTACGCGCTCGAACGCGGGCGCACCGGCTACACGTCGAACCTCGGGCTGCTTTCCCTCCGTGAAGCCCTCTCGAAGCACATCGAGGAGAACTTCGGCGTCAGCTACAACCCGAAGAACCAGATCCTCATCGCCGTCGGCGTCAGCGAGGCGATGGACCTCGTCCTGCGCGCCATCATCAATCCCGGCGACGAGATCATCTACCACGAGCCGTGCTACGTGAGCTATTCGCCGAGCATCGTCCTCGCCTATGGCGTGCCGGTCGCGATCTCTTGCAAGGAGGAGAACAACTTCGCCGTCAACGCCGAGGCCATCGAAGCCGCCGTCACGCCGAAGACCAAGGCGGTCATGCTCAACTTCCCGACCAACCCGACCGGCGGCACCATGACCCGCGCCGAGCTGATGAAGATCGCGGAGGTCGCCAAGCGCCACAACCTGCTTGTCATCACCGACGAGATCTACAGCGAGCTGACCTACGAGGGCGAACACGTCTCCATCGCCTCGCTGCCCGGCATGGCCGAACGCACCATTTTCCTGCACGGCTTCAGCAAGGCCTACGCGATGACCGGCTTCCGCATCGGCTACGCCTGCGGCCCGGTGGAGATCATCGAGGCCATGATGAAGATCCACCAATACTCGATGCTCTGCGCCTCCATCATCAGCCAGGAAGCCGCCCTCCAGGCTATCAAACAGGGCAAGCCCGACACCGACCGGATGCGCGACGAATACGGACGCCGCCGGAACTTCATCGTGAAGTCCTTCAACGAAGCCGGCCTCAGCTGCCATCTCCCGCGCGGCGCTTTCTACGCGTTCCCCTGCATCCGCTCGACGGGTCTAGGCTCGAAGGATTTTGCCTTCCGCTTCCTCCAGGAGGAGAAGGTTGCCGCGGTTCCTGGAAGCGCCTTCGGCCCAAGCGGTGAAGGGTATCTCCGCTGCTGCTACGCCACGGCCTTCGACCAGATCGAGACCGCCATGGAGCGCATGAAACGCTTCGTGGACCGGGTCAGGAAGTAGCTGCGGGCTGGCGTTTAATCCGCCGCCAGAGCAGCAGTCCAGCACCAGCCATCAAAAGGATGACCGATGATGGCTCGGGAACTGGAGTTGTTGTGCCGGCGATGATACCGCCTCCGATCACTGTGGCACTGGCTGACACCCGCAATTCGGTCAAGCTGGACGGGGCGAGCCAAACCCATCCGTAGTGGTCGTCGATGTCCGGGGTTTTGTTTGATGGGCTTGGAAAGCGGGCATCCCAATATCCAAACAACCTCGGTTGGCCTAAGGGAAACGTTTGCACGCTGCTCGCTGGTCCAACTCCGTTGTTCGAAACCAGTGGAGGTGTCGATGCCGCAAAAGCTGGGTCTATCACCGTGCCGCTCGTGACGGCATACAATGCGAATACTTCCGCGACCCCGTAGTATTGGAACGAGAAAGTTAGACCTCCCAATGGAGTTATCAGGATGGAAAAATTGCCATACCGACCTTGGCTTGGATTTACTGAGTTAGTCAGAGTCAGATAAGGTCCGCTAGAGGACGTTTTGATTGCGGCGTCATTGAAGAAGACAACCGACTGCGCTCGGCCCTGAGTCGCGAACAGTTGAATGGTCAATCCGACAATTGCGATTCGTAGGAGGGCGATCATAGGTCATCCTTGGTTCGTTGATTTGCTTGGGACGGATTACCTGCCGGATTCCAAGCTAGGTGAAGACGACAAAAAAGCCATCCGTGATCAAACCCTCAGGGCATTGATCTGGCTGGCGGCGAAGGCGGCGCCGAAACCGTTGTCGATGTTCACGACGGTCAGGCCGCTGGCGCAGCTGTTCAGCATTCCCAGAAGCGCCGTCAGCCCGCCGAAGTGTGTGCCGTAGCCGACGCTTGTCGGCACACCGATCAGCGGTTTGCCGATCAGGCCGCCGATGACCGATGGAAGCGCCGCCTCCATTCCCGCCACCACGATGACCACGTTGGCCGATTGGATGTCCGGCAGGCGCGCCAGCAGGCGATGCAGCCCGGCCACGCCCACGTCGTAGATGCGCTTCACCTCGTTGCCCATGAAGTCGGCCGTCAACGCGGCTTCCTCCGCCACGGGCAGATCGCTGGTTCCGGCGGCGACCACCGCGATGTAGCCGGGGCGCTTCTGAAGCGGAGTCCGCTCCAGCGTCAGCGCACGGGCGGCTTCGTGGTGGATGGATTCGGGAAAGCGTTCGCGGAAAGCGCGGGCGTGATCGGCGGTGACGCGTGTCACCAGCACCCGCGAATCCGCGCCGACGATCTTCTCGGCGATGGCCACGACCTGCTCGGGCGTCTTGCCGGCGCCGTAGATGACTTCAGGGAATCCCTTCCGCAGCGCGCGATGCGTGTCGACGTTGGCGAAACCAAGATCGACCACGGGCGCGGCTTGGAACGACTTCAACGCGTCCTCCAGGGAAACCTGGCCGGCGCGGAACTTCTCTAGCAAGGCAATCGCTTCGGACGTGAGCACGCGCGGAAAGTGCCACCCGCCGCGAAGCTGTCACGGGGA
This sequence comes from Verrucomicrobiales bacterium, assembly GCA_043754645.1. GTDB lineage: Bacteria > Verrucomicrobiota > Verrucomicrobiia > Limisphaerales > CANJSG01 > CANJSG01. The sequence goes on from JAYUUX010000048.1 coordinate 4,550, forward strand.
AAGCTCCGTGGGTGCCGCGGGCCTTCGACCTGCTCTTTCCGGCGTCGCGCCGGAAAGGGAGAGCGGGCTGGCAACGGAGCGATGATTTCCGAACAGCCTGCGTGTCCCTCTATTCCGCGAGGCGGGAGCGCTGGCCTATTGGTTGGGATTGTTCCAGGCGGGAGCGTTCGACCGTTCCGGGCGGGGACGCCCGGAACTGCAGGCCGGAGGCCTGCGCCACCTATCTCGGTGAAACGACGAACGCCGAAAGGACACGCTCCACTGCTTTGGCGGAAGCCCCGGAGTCAGTGACATGCACCCGCGCCAACGGCTCTCCTTTGCGGATCGGTTCGCCGATCTGCTTCATGGCGTCGACTCCAACCTCGAAGTCGACCGCCGCACCCTTGCTCAGGCGGCCGCCGCCCAGGTCTCGCACCACTTCGCCGATCGCGCGGGCATCGACGTCGCGGACGACGCCGGACTTGGTCGACGGCACTTCGACGACGGACTTGGCAGTGTCGCCCTTGGCCAGTTTCTTGTGATACGCCGCGAGGTCGGCACCTTGCGCCGCCAGCATCGCTTCCCATTTCTCCAAGGGCTGCCGGGTGGCGAGGCAGTCCGATGCCAGCTTCCGCCCGGCGACGAGGGAGGGCGCACGATCGGTCAGTTTCAACAGTTGCGCGGCGCACTCGATGACCAGCGCGCGCAAGTCGGCGGGACCTTCGTTCTTGAGGCATTCGACGGATTCGCGGACTTCCAGCCAGTTGCCCGCGGAGCGGCCCAGCGGGGCGTCCATCGGCGAAAGGATCGATTGAGTGGCGACTCCGCAGTCGCCGGCGAGGCGCGACATGGTGTTCGCCAACGTGACGGCCTGGGGCTTGGTCTGCATGAACGCGGCCCGGCCGAACTTCACGTCGAGCACGAGCGCATCGAGCGATTCGGAAAGTTTCTTCGACAGGATCGACGCCGTGATCAGGGGAATTGACGGCACGGTTCCGGTGACATCGCGCAGCGCATACATCAGGCGATCTGCCGGGACCATCGACTGGGATTGGGCGCCCATGGCCACGCCGAGACGCTGGACCTGGTCGATGATCGCGCTTTCGGAAAGACCGGTTTTGAAGCCTGGGATCGACTCCAGCTTGTCGAGTGTCCCGCCGGTGAAGCCCAGCCCGCGGCCCGACATCTTGCCGAAGGCCAACCCGCACGCGGCCGCGATCGGCCCGACGACCAGGGTTGTCTTGTCACCGACGCCGCCGGTCGAGTGCATCCCGCTGATCGCCAGCTCGATCATGAGCAAGAAGATCGCCGAGGGCACCGGCGCGCTGGTGCTCGACGTCAAGGTCGGCTCCGGGGCGTTCATGAAGGACGCCGACTCGGCGCGGGAGCTCGCGCGCACGATGGTCGCGTTGGGTTCCGACCACGGCGTACGCACCGTGGCCCTGCTGACGAACATGGACACCCCGCTCGGGCTCACGGCAGGCAACGCGCTCGAGGTCCGTGAGTCGGTCGAGGTGCTCTCCGGCGGCGGC
>JAYUUX010000049.1:0-5358 GCA_043754645.1 Verrucomicrobiales bacterium
TTGCCGCGAAGTAAACCGGGGTTTGCTTCCGCAACCGCGTCCCGTAGGCTCCCGCGCTCGCGGATATGAAGTCATCGAAGCCCTTGTTCCCCACTCGTCCCCTCCGGGTCGGCCTGATCTCCCTCGGCTGCGCCAAGAACCTTGTCGACGCCGAGATCATGCTCGGCTCGCTCCTCAAGGGCGGTGTCGAGATCACCAACGACCCGTCCCAGGCCGATGCCGTCATCGTGAACACCTGCTCGTTTATCGACGCCGCGCAGGAGGAGAGCGTCGACACGATCCTCGATTCCAACGAAGTCCGCGAAGCCGGCAACCGTGGCCAGGCCCTGATCGTCTCCGGCTGTTTGCCGCAGCGTTTCCGCGATGATCTTCCGAAGCTCATTCCCGAAGTCGATGCCTTCATGGGCATCGACCAGGTCGCGCAGGTCGGCCAGATCGTCGAACGCGCCATCGCTCTCCGAGCCGAGAAGCTCCTCAACCCACCCGCACCCCGGAAACGGAAGACGGCCGTCAAAGCCAAGCTCACCGCGCTCGAAGCCAAGTCCGGCCACAAGCACGACCACGATCATGAGGAAACCCTTCGCGGCACCGACAAGTTCGGCCAGACCAAGAAGGTCATCGCGCTGACCGCCGAGGCGCCTTCCGGCCCATTGATGGACGTGCATCTCCGGCCCAACTACATCCCGAGCTGGGAGACGCCGAGGTTCCGCCTCACGCCGAAACATTTCGCCTATCTCAAGATCGCCGAGGGCTGCAACCACACGTGCAGCTTCTGCATCATTCCCCGGATGCGTGGCACGCATCGCAGCCGCCAGCAGAACGACATCGTCGAGGAGGCCAAGCGCCTGATCGCCGATGGCGTGAAGGAGATCAACCTCATCTCCCAGGACTCGACCTACTACGGCCTCGATCTGCGCCCGAACCATTCCCGCGCCATCGCGTCGCCGGAGAAGTTCACCGCCGCCACCAAAGCCCTCGCGGTCGACGCCACCACGCTTTGCACGCTCCTGCGCGAGCTGAACGCGTTGAAGGGCGACTTCTGGATCCGCCTGCTCTACACGCATCCGGCCCACTGGACCGACGAGCTGATCCGCACGATCGACGAATGCCACAAGGTCGCGCGCTACGTGGACATGCCCCTCCAGCATATCCACGACGACATGCTGGCCCGCATGCGCCGCGAGACCAGCGGCCAATACATCCGCGACCTCATCGCCCGGATCCGCGCCGGCATTCCCGGCATCGCCATCCGCACCACGTTCATCGTCGGGTTCCCCGGCGAGACGGAGACGCACTTCAAGACCTTGGAGGACTTCATCAACGTGACGAAGTTCGAGCGCCTTGGCGTCTTCGCCTACTCGCAGGAAGACGGCACCGTGGCCGGCAAGATGGAGAAGCAGCTTTCACCCGCGAAACGCCAGAAGCGTCGTGAACTCGCCATGGCCACGCAGCACAAGGTGGCCGTGGCCGTCTCGGAATCGTTCGTCGGCAAGAAGCTGAAGGTGCTCGTCGAAGGCGAAGCGTCGGCCAAGGAACTGGCCAAGGCCAACGTCAGCTCGTGGGAACACGGACTCATCCGCGGCGAGGAGACCGGCTCCTCCGCCCTCGGCACCAAGGGCAAGTATCTCATCGCCCGCGGCGAAGCCGACGCGCCCGACATCGACGGCCGCGTCTACATCCGGGGCAAGCTGCCCATCGGCGACTTCGCCCGCGTGAAGATCGTCGGCCACACCGACTACGACCTCATCGCCGAGCCGGCGTGAGGTAGGGACGGCGCAGAGCGGCGCAACAAAGACTTAGCCGGAACGATTTAGTCGAAAAGGCGGCCGCGAAGCGGCTGCTCCAAGGTAGGGGAGTGCATCTTGCCTGCCCAAGTCGCTTCCGGCATGGAACCAAATGGTGCGGTCCTAACAGAACGTTGATCCAAGCGGAAACCCTCGTCAGCACGGGGCAGGCTGGAAGCCCGCCCTACTTTGAACTGCGCCGGCGGTCCAACTTTCAGCGGCGGCGATTCGTCTTCGGCAGGAACAGCGTGAAGAGCGACATGGCCAAAAGCGCTCCGCCGAGCATGAGCAGCGCGACGACGTTGTTCCCGGTCTTGTCCTTGATGATGCCCACGAGGTAGGGCCCCGCGAAGCCCCCCAGATTGCCCACGGAGTTGATGAACGCGAGGCCGGCGGCGGCGGCCGTCCCTCCCAGGAACGCAGAGGTCATGGCCCAGAACGGCGCGATGGTGCACTTGATCCCGATGAAGGCCAGGCTGAGGGCGGCCATGGCCAAGTAGGGGTTCGTGAAGTAGGCGCTGAGCGCAAAACCGACGGCGGAAACGGCGGCGGCCGTGGCCACGACCATCCGGCGCTCGCCCGATTTGTCGGAATAACGCGCGACCAGGATCATGCCGATGCCGGCGACAAAATACGGGATGGCGTTGATCAGCCCGAGCACGAACGAGCTGGTGGACGAGAAGCTCTTGATGATGGTGGGGAGCCAGAGCTCGTAGCCGTAGCCGCCCACGTTCATCAGGAAGTAGAGCAGGCAAAGCAGCCAGACCCGGCCGCTGGTGAAGACCTGGCCGAAACTGGTGACGGTCGACGGCCCAGCCGCGGCGGCATCCGCATCCAGCCGGCCCTGGACCCACGTCCTCTGGTCCGGGGTCAGCCAACGGGCGTCGCGGGGACGATTGGGCAGCACGAACAGGACGACGAAACCCAGGGCCACCGCCGGAAACCCTTCCAGGAGGAACAGCCATTTCCAGCCGGCCAGACCGGCCATGCCGTCGAGTTCGAGGATCGCGCCGGAAACGGGCGACCCGATGACGCCCGCAAGCACGCCGCCCGTGGCGAACATCGCCACCGCGCGCGCGCGCTCCGCCGAGGTGAACCAGTAGGTCAGGTAAAGGATCACCCCGGGGAAGAAGCCCGCCTCGGCCGCGCCCAGCAGGAACCGCATGAAGTAGAACATCGTGGTGCCGTTGATGAACATGAACGACATGGAGACGATGCCCCACGCGATCATGATCCGGGCGATCCACATCCGCGCACCGACCCGCTGGAGGATGAGGTTGCTGGGCACTTCGAAGATGAAGTAGCCGATGAAGAACAGACCCGCGCCAAGCCCGTAAACGCTGTTGAACACCGCTTCGTCGACTCCGAGCACCTCGCGGAGATGGAGCTTGGCGAAACCGACGTTGATCCGGTCGATGTAGGCGATGATGTAGCAGACGAAGAGCAGCGGCAGCAGTCGCCACGTCACCGAGGAGGTGGTTGCGCGCTGCTGTTCCTCGGTAAGCACCGGAAGGGGCGCGGCGGCTGGAGATCCGGGGGTGTGTTCGGAATGGCTCATAAAGCAGGCATGCGTTTCGGGTCCACCATCACGCCCGGATTCAGCGTGCTCCATCCGTCCACGCGCTCCGTCTGGACGGAGCGAAGCGGGCACAATCCGGGTGTCGATAGTTCACTGCGGGGCATTGACGGGCCGGAACATAGGGGCGGACTCAGCCCGGACACAACGGCAACCTGAGACGGAGGGGTTGTTTGACCAAGCCTTCTTGAAGCTCACCGGCCACACCGAGTTCGTTCCGCGCCTGCGGCGCGGCGACATCCCAGCGCGATGTCCCTACCAAGCTGACCGAACCTCTTGACCGCCCCGGCCATCGGCGTATGCGTGGTTCATCCCATTGCAGGAATCTTGGAAAGAGAGCCGCCTATGAACACACCGCGCACCCGTCGGGAATTCTTGGCCGATGTCGGCCGGGGAATGCTGGTCACCACTGTCGGTTATGAGGTCGCCACCGGCCTCGGCCTGTCGCCGGCCCTTGCCGGTGAAGCCGCCGACACGCTGTCGTTCGGCCCGCTGGAGCCGCTCGTCTGCCTCATGCAGGAGACGCCCATCGACCGGCTCATGCCCTTGCTCGCCGATAAGCTGCGCACGGGCACGGATCTCCGTCAGCTTGTCGCCGCCGCCGCGTTGGCCAACGCCCGCACCTTCGGCGGCGAGGACTACGTGGGCTTCCACACCGTGATGGCGCTCGCGCCCGCGTTCCACATGTCGCAGGAGTTGCCGACCGAGATGCAGCCGTTGCCGGTCTTCAAGGTTCTTTACCGGAACACGAATCGCATCCAGGAACACGGTGGCCGCAAAGGCGAAGTCCTCCACGCCGTCGCTCCCGGCAAACTCGCGGAAGGCCGTGCCGGCGGAGAACTGCTCCGCGAAGCCGTCCGTCGCAAGGACGTGGACGCCGCCGAACAGACCTTCGCCGCACTCGCCAACGGTTCGGCGGACGACGCCTTCAACCATGTCCTCTTCGCCGTGCATGACGACACCGAGGTTCATCGTGTCGTGATGCCGTATCGCGCGTGGGATCTGCTCGGCATCGTCGGCAAGGAACAGGCGCACACGCTGCTCCGTCAGTCCGTGCGTTACTGCGTGAAAGCCGAATCATGGCCCGCTTCCGCCAAGCACGACGAACCGCGCACGCTCCTGCCGAAGCTGCTCGATGAACACAAACTGCTCGGCCGTTCCTTGGGCGACCGACAACCCGACGACGCCTGGGTCGAGCAGCTCAGCCAAACCATCTTCAAGTCCTCGCCTGCTGAAGCCGCCGCTGCCGCAGCTGCCGCCTTGGCCGAAGGCATGGCGCCCGCCGCCGTCGGTGAAGCCATCACGCTCGCGGCCAATCAGCTCATTCTCCGCGACATCGGCCGCACGCCTCAAAGCGAAGTCGCCGGCAAACCGCTGGGCAGCGTTCATGGCGATTCCATCGGCGTTCACGCCAGCGATTCCGCCAACGCCTGGCGAAACATGGCGCGCGTCAGCAATGCGCGTAACTGCTGCGCCAGCCTCATCCTCGGCGCGTATCAAGCGGCGTTGGACCGGAGCGCACGCGGCGGCGACTTCCTCAACTGGCAACCGCTGCCCTACGGCTGGCAACTCGACCAGGCCAACAAGATCTCCGAAGCCACTGTGCTGCTGCGCGAACTCGACGAAGCCGTCCGTGGCAACCTCCAGGTCCGCGCCAGCGCGCTCGTCCATCGCTACGGCCAACTCGGCCATGCGCCGCGCCCGGTGTTCGATTTGCTGCTGCGCTACGCCGTGAGCGAGGACGGCTCGTTGCACGCGGAGAAGTTCTACCGCACGGCATCGGAGGAATTCGCCGCGACCCGAACCGCCTTCAAGTGGCGCCACCTCGTGGCTCTGGCCCGCGTGACCGCCAGCGAGTTCGGCCGCCCGGCTCCCGGCATGGCCGAAGCGCGTGCGGTGCTGAAGGTGGGTTGAGGTAGGGACGGAGCGGCGCAACCCAAGCCTGGCGAAAGCTTTCGCTGAATTCGTTTCGAGCCTCCGGCGCGGGGACATCGCGGC
>JAYUUX010000050.1:0-3445 GCA_043754645.1 Verrucomicrobiales bacterium
GTTTTGCCCGGGGTCTTGCCATCCCCAAAGGCTATCCTCCCTCCCTTACTTATACCAGACTATTAACGTAGTCGGTATCATATGGTCGAAAAGACGACCTGGAGTGGACCCGAACATCTTCCGAACAGTGGGCCGAAAGCATCCTGAAAGGAAATCCTCCAGCTCCTGTAAACACTCGCCCTGGCTTTTTGGCCGCCGTCGTGCGGACACGATTTTTTGGCCTCGTCGTCTTTGTCTTTGTCGTTCTCTTGGCCCGCATGGCCCTCAGGAAGAAGAAGGCATTGCTCCAAGGCGTTGAATCTCAGTCCGGACCTTCCGGAGGCACTTAGTCTGGGAGCGTTGGATGAAGGCGGTTTGACGTGCTCTGGATGCGCGATCTTGGGCATCCATCTTGGGATGGCCCGCACTTCTTAGATGCGAACCTTGTATAGGATGAGAGACAGCTCGGCGAGGCGTCCCTACCCAAGCTTCGCTCAGAGCTGCGTCATCGCCTTGTCCAGCGCGGCGATGAGCGGGGTCATGGATTCGACGGTTTCGTCGCCCATGTTGGAGATGCGGAAGGTGGTTCCCTTGATCTTGCCGTAGCCGCCGTCGATCAGGAAGCCCTGCTCCTTGACCAGCTTCTGGAGCTTGGCCACGTCCACGGCGCGGCCGCCGGGCTTGGCGCCGTTGTTGAAGCAGCAAAGGGTGATCGATTCGAAGCCGGCTTCGGGGAAGAGCGTGAAGCCGTGCTTGGTGCCCCAGTCGCGCAGCATCTTGTTCGTCGTCTGGTGGCGGGCGTAGCGGGCGTCGAGGCCTTCGGCGAAGAACTCGCCGAGCTTGGAGTCGAGCGCGTAGATGTGCGGCGTGCTCGGTGTGCTGGGGGTCATCGAATCCTTGGCGTTTTTCTCGAACTCCACGAAGTCGAAGTAGTAGCCGCGGTCCTTGACCGTGGCGGCCTTGGCGAGGGCGGCGGGCGACGCGGTGAAGACGGCGAGGCCGGGCGGCAAGGCAAAGGCTTTCTGGGTGCCGGCGAGGAGGACGTCGATGCCCACGGCGTCGAAGTTCAGCGGCAGTGCGGTCATCGAGCTGACGGCATCGACGATGAACATGACGTCGGGATACTTGGCCTTGAGGGCGGCGATCTCGGCCAGCGGGCTCATGGTGCCGGTGCTAGTCTCGTTGTGGATGAGCGTCAGGGCGTCGAACTGGCCGGTGGCGAGCTTGGCGTCGATCAGGTCGGCGCGGATCGGGGAACCCCACGGAACCTGGAGCGCTTCGGCTTCTTTGCCGCACTTCTTGGAGACGTCGAACCACTTGTCGGAGAAGGCGCCCTTCATGCAGTTGAGGACCTTCTTGGTGACGAGATTGCGGACGGCGCCTTCCATCACGCCCCAGGCGGAGGAGGTGGAGAGGTAGACGAGTTGCTTGGTGCCGAGCAGCGTCTGGAGCTGGGGCTGGATCTTGGCGTAGAGGTCCTTGAAGCCCTGGCCGCGGTGACCGATGGCCGGGCGGCAGAGCGCCTCGAAGGTCTTGGGGCTGACTTCAACGGGACCGGGGATGTGGAGTTTGACGTGCGCCATAAAAGGGACGGGATGGTTTGCCGCAGTTCGGGCCGCGGCAAGAGAAGTTTGGAACGGCCGGCTGGAAGCAGTCCGGCTGATGAAAAGAGTGAGAGGAGTGTTTACCGGACCGGAGCCGCCAGGCCGTTGACCTCGGCGTGGAGCTGGCGCAAGCGGTGGGACATCTGGGCGACCCGGTTGGTTTCCAGCGAAGCCATCGAGGCCGTTTCGGAGGGATCGACGGCAAGGTTGAAGAGTTCGAAGCGCGAGAAATCCGGGTTCGAGAGGAGTTTCCATGGGCCGTCTCGGAGGGCGAGTTTCCATGGGGCGCTGAGGGCGGCGGGGTATTCCCAGTAGAGCGGCTGCCTGCGTATGAGTTCCCCGCCTTGGAGGAGCGGAAGGATGCTGGTGCCGTCGAGGCGTAGCTCCTTGGCGACCGGAACGCCGGCGAGTTCGGCGAATGTCGGCAACAGATCGAGGCCGGAGACGGGTTCGGCGGAAACGCTGCCGGCCTGGACCACCTGGGGCCAGCGGATGATTCCTGGAACACGGAAGCCTCCGTCGGTGAGGTGGAGTTTCATCCCGCGCAACGCTCCGGGCGAACCGTAGGAGTGTTGAGATCCTTTGTAGCGGTTCAACGTTTCGGGACCGTTGTCGCTGGTGAACATGACGACGGTGTTGTTGCGCAGCAGCCGCCCATCGAGCGTCCGCAGAAGCCTGCCGACCTCGGCATCGACCATGGAGACGCTTCCGAAATAGGCCGCGCGGTGGGCGTTTGTTTCGCCGGGATAGAGCGAGGTGATCCGGGATGGGGTCGAGATGGGTTCGTGCGGGGCATGGAAGGTGATGAAAACGAGGAACGGACTTCCGGCGGAGCGTTCGATGAAGTTGATGGCCTCATCGACGACGATGGAAGTGGCGTGGCCACGCATGGGGCCTGCGGGTTTGCCGTTGCGGACGAAGTTGGTAGGGCTCTGGTGGCTGGGGAGCGCGTTGTTCTGGGTGCATAGCCAGGACTGGAAACCGTAGTCGGTCGGGGTCGGTTCGGAGCCGTCGAGCCGGCTGTTCGTATGGAGCTTTCCGAAAAGGGCGGTCTTGTAGCCGGCCTTGCGGAGAAGCTGGGCTATGGTGGTTTCGTCGCGCTTCAGGTGGATGCCGGAGCCGGGCTTGATCCAGTCGTCGATGCCCAAACGCTGAGGGATGCGGCCCGTCAACAGAGCTGCTCGGGACGGCGAACAGACCGGCGCGGCCGAATAGCAGTCGGTCAGACGCAGTCCGTCGGCCGCGAGTTTGTCGAGGTTGGGCGTGAGGATGTTGGTGTTGCCGTAGCAGCCGAGGTCGCCGTAACCGAGGTCATCGCAGAGAAGGAAAACGAAATTGGGACGATCGACGCCGGAAAGGCGGTTGAGGTTGGCGCTGGGATCAGGACGGTTTTCACCGATCGCGGGATTCTTTTCGCCGGCGCGGAACAGATCCTCGTTCTGCCGGAGTGTCTGCGCGCCTGCGTCCATCGCGAGGACGGCGAGGATCAGGAGCTTCCAGGCAAGGCTGAGGCAGCGGTTCATCTCGCAGGAGTGAAAGCGCCTCGACCCGTGTGGCGCAAGCTCCGGTCAGCCGCGCACTTGCACCCGGCGGGCTTCGTCCGCAATAGTTTCCCGAGATGAAGTTGATTCGGGATATCCACGCGGCGCGCAAACCGGGTTCCAAACCGGTCATATCGTTCGAATTCTTCCCGCCCAAGACCGAGGAAGGTGAAAAAACGCTCTTTGAGAGGACCGTTCCGGCGTTGCTCAAGCTCAACCCGCACTACTGCTCCGTGACCTATGGCGCGGGAGGCAGCACCCGTGAAAAGACCCTGGGGATCGCCCAGCGGATGCAGGACGAATTCGGCCTGCTCACGCTCA
>JAYUUX010000051.1:0-7770 GCA_043754645.1 Verrucomicrobiales bacterium
TCCAGGGCGTCCGCGCGATCAAGGCCTTCGGGCGCGAAGCCCATGAGGACGGCCGTTTTGCCGACAAGGCGGACGGTGTTCGCAAGGGCACGCTCGTCGTGATGAAGGCCTGGGCGTTCTATTCGCCGACGATGGCGTTCTGCACGGCGCTGGGTTCCGCTCTCGTGGTGTGGGTCGGAGGCCAGCAGGTCATCGCCGGCAAGATGCAGATCGGCCAACTCATAACCTTCCTCTTCTTCCTCGCCCTGTTCTACGAACCGATCGGCCGGCTCCATGGCTTGAACCAGATGCTCCAGTCGGCCCGTGCCGCCGGTGAACGGGTGTTCGACATCCTCGACGCGGAACCAGAAGCCAAGGCCTCAGTTGGAGAGGCCGCAACGGCTTCGTGGCGCGCGAAAGGGGAGGTCGCGTTTGAGAAGGTGAACTTCGGATACGGCGCAGACCGAAAGGTTCTGCAGGATGTATCCCTTGTCGCGAAACCCGGCCAGATGGTCGCGCTGGTCGGCCCCACCGGGGCTGGCAAGACTACTCTTGTCAATTTGATCCCGGCGTTTTATCCGCTGACGAGCGGGGCCATCCGCATCGACGGGCGTGACATCTCTTCCATGCCGCTCATCGAACTACGGCGGCAGATCAGCGTGGTTTCGCAGGAGCCGTTTCTCTTCAACGGCACGATCCGGGAGAACATCCTTTATGGTCGGCTCGATGCGACGGAAGCCGACATGGTCGCCGCCGCCAAAGCGGCGAACTGCCATGAGTTCATCGGCCGTCTGGAGAAGGGTTACGATTCCTCCGTGGGCGAGCGCGGAGTGAAGCTCAGCGGCGGCGAGAAACAGCGCGTGGCGATTGCGCGCGCACTTCTCAAGGATGCTCCGATCCTCATTCTGGACGAGGCCACGGCGAGCGTGGACACGCAGACGGAGAAGCTGATCCAGGAGGCCTTGGAACGCCTGATGTCAGGCCGGACGAGCTTTGTGATCGCCCATCGTCTGAGCACGATCCGGAACGCCGACCAGATCCTGGTGCTCAAACACGGTCAGGTGATCGAACGGGGAAACCACGAAGAACTGGTGGCGGGCGAGGGGCTCTACGCGACGTTGTGCCGGATCCAGAACGCGCGGCAGGAGGCGGAAGTGCTCGAGCGATCGACGCTCGATTGACGAAGGGGAACCCGACGAACGTTCAAGGCTGGCGGACGCCGGTGCGATCGAGGAGCCACTTCCAGTCGGCGGCCACGTCGGGATTGGAGAGCGATACTGAAGTCGGCGTCATCTGGGTGACGGGTTGGACGATGGCCGGATCCCCGAACGCTTTGGCCCGGGTTTTCCAGACATGCATCTCGGTGTGGCCGTCCGCGAAAGCGACCCCGGTTCCATTGCGGTGGTAGGCGCCGACCCAGTCGTCGACCTGCGCGCGATTCGCGACGTCCACTAGGAATACGCCGTCGTTGATAGAGTCTGCATGCTCGTCGAGCATGGTCCACGCGCGGGACGGGGAAAGGAGCCGGAAGTCGGACATCCGGCGGTGGACCAGGTATCCGGAATTCACGGCCAAGAGCTGGTCGGGACTGTTTCGAGGGATCGCGGTGCGGGAAGAACCGTCGACCAGGTAATTCATCGAAACCGACCGCGCCCTGGGGATCTTCTTGCCGATGAGGGTCACCGTGGACCGGTCTTCGGGGCAACGGAAGATCCGGGCATCCTTGATGTAGTTGCCAAGCATTCCGCCGAACATCCCGCGGTTGGGGTCGTGCCGTATCAGGATCGAAGTGTTGGTGTTCAGCGGCGACTGGCTGTAGTCAAGCCATCCGCCGGACCAGGAGTAGCGGGGAGAAGAGTCGGAGGCCGATTGAAGCGAGGGCTGGTTCGCGTTCACCCCTGTCATGTTGGGGACGATCCGGTCGTCGTTGTCCTGGACATACATCTGGAACGCGATGCCCAGCTGCTGCTTCTGTTGGAGGCAACGCACGGCGCTGCCCGTGATTTTCGCCCGGTTCAGCGCCGGGACGAGCAGCGCCGCCAAGATCCCGATCAAAGCAACCACGGTCAGCAGTTCCAGCAGGGAAAATCCCCCTTTGGAGCGGCTTTTGGCCTCTGATTGAAGACGACGGACGAGCATGGTCTTTGGGTCAGGTTCTAATGGGACTATAAGGGCTGTGGGGGCAGAATCCACCTGATTCTTGGCGTGGTGGGAAGCGTAAAAAACGGTGGTGGGTCGGGCTCCTAGTCGACCAAGGACACCCGGTAGTAGCGTTGGGTGGCGATGCCGAGGGGTGCGTCTACGAACGACGCGCTTGTCGAATCCGCGGTGACCTCCTGGCCTAGGTTGATCCACGGGCCGTCGACCAAGGTCGTCTTGTATTGGACCCGGTAACGTTTCCCGGGAATTGCGGTCCAAGTGAGCACGATGGATTCGGGATTGAACCGGACCTCCGGGACGGCCAGGGCGGGGGGCTCAAGGGTGCCGAAAAACCGCATGATGTCGCTCATGTAGTTCGATCGGGTATCCGGGCTGAGGACTGTTTCGAACGGGAAACCAAAGAAGACCACCCGCCCGCCGCCGGCCGTTCCGTCGTATTGGATCGCGGCCGCCCCTCCGACTCCTCCGCTGTAGGAAAGCGCCGCCCGGGTTCCGGTGCCGTTCCGGGTGAGCACGTCTGGGTAGGCGACATTGTAGCCGCCGCTCGTCGCATCGCCGAAGGATCCGCCGGATCGGGTCGCGAAGATTCCGCCGGACGACACCGAGAATGTCCGGGTTTGGGAGTCGTCGTTGACGTCGCCGTTCAAACGCGCCCGCAGGCGGTTTCCGATGAATGCCCGGTCGGCGGCCGTGGGTCCCGACGTGCGATCCAAGTCCCATCCGATCTCGGAACCGGACAAGAACAGGTTTCCGCCCGCGTCGAGATAGGCGCCGATCAACGCCTGTTCCTCCGTCGAAAACGTCCTGTCGGCGGTGCTTTCGTTGCCGCAGGCCCAGACGACGGCATCGTAGTTCATCAACGAAATGAGGCCGCCGGAGACCGTTTCATTTTGGCACGAATCGAAGGCGACGCCGTTTGTGCTTAGGGCCTCTCCATGGGGAACGACGTAGTTGAAAGCGTTGTTCAGGTGCGGAATCACGCGCTCCATCGATCCCGTTGCTCCCGGTGGCGACCACGCCTGGGCTGTCGGGGTCTGGCGCGGGTTCAGTCGACGTTCAAAGCGATCGAACGCATTCACGACGAGCACGCGCGCGGCGGTTGGGCGGATTCGCGATCGCGCTCCGACGGTTTCGGACTGGAACGATTCGCCGGCCGAGTTGGTTGCCGCGACGCGGAAGTAGTGATCCTTCCCGGGAGCGAGTGAACCGAACGTGTAGTTGGACGATGTGCCGCCGGCGACGTGGACGGGATTGCCGAACGCGTAGCCGTCGGACGATCGATGGACGACGAAGCCCTGCGGGTTGCCGCTGCCGACCGCGACCTGCGGCTGCCATGTGATCGTGACGGCGCCGGTGTCATCCGCCCGGGCGCGGACGTTGAGCGGCGGTTCGGGCAGGAACGCGAGCGGGCCGGAATCGAACTCGTTGAAGTAGCGGACCAACGCCTGGTAGGTGGATCGCGCCATCAGCCGGCGCACGCGCGGATCCCGCAGGAGTTTGGCGTCGCTGGCGTCGTCGTGGAACGCCGTCTCCACGATGGTCGCGTCCATCTCCCTGCCAAGAACGTCGTCCCGGATCTCGCCGAACGCGAAGTCCGAGCGGGCGAAGGTCACCGAGTTGGTCGCGCGTTTGGACCAGCCGACTTCGAGCAGCGAATTCACCGCCGCCATGTCCTCGTTGAGTTCGATGCCGCAGAGTTGGGCGAGACGAAACTGGTTCGAGCCGCCTGTTCCCGGGAACAGCGAGTTGTTGTTGTAGAGGCCCATGACTCCGCGGCCGCCTCCGGCGTTCGAGTGGAAACTGATGTAGACGCGTTTGTAGTAGCCGCCCTGTCCTTCGCGGTTCATCTCGCGCGCCATGCGGATCGGTGCGCCGACGCTGTCCGCGCCATCGTCGCCGCCTCCGTCGTAAAGGGCGCTGGACTGCCCGACGCCCAGGCTGCGTTGAACCCAATAGCGCGCGCATTCTTCCTCGCGCGGGTAGCCGGAGATCGTCGGGGTCTTGGCGACGTTGGCCACCGGCACCATGTCGCCCATGCCGTTGCCGAAACGGATCGCGTCGGCGATGACGACCGAGCCGACGCTCGGCGTGGGTTGCAGATTGCTGATCACCACCGCGCCGGTCAGCGGGTTCGAGCCGGCGTTGAACTTGTAGGTTCCCAGATACACCCAGCCACTGCCGACCATGTGATGGGGAATGCGGACCGTCGCTTCGCCGCCGATGTGGCGGATGCGGTAGAGCTGGGAGGTCCGGTTGTCGCTTCCCAGCACCCACGTGTAGACGGGATAGAAGCCCGCGACGGGAATGGCCGGCGTGTAGGTGGCGGTCGCCGTTTCGGACGCGGCGAGATTTGCGAAACGATAAGGCACGGCATCGCCGGCCGTGCCCCAATACGGCGTGCTGAAGCTGTTGAACCAGCTTCCCTGCCACGTCACGGCGGGCGAGTTGTTGTCGAGAATGACCTCGTTCGTCTGATACCCCACCGGCCTCATGGGCACGATGGTCGCGCCGGCGTTGAAGCAGTAGTTCACGAAGACGTTGAACTGATCGAGGTTCCCGTAGTCCTCCATCATCTCCTGTCCCACGCCCCGCTGCGTATACCAGTTCACCGAGGTGGAATCGTTCTGATACGTCCAGCCGTGGCCCGCGCCGGCGTAAACGATTCGTCCGGTCAATCCGCCTTGCGGCTGTGTTGGCGCCGCTTCGCCCGGACCGGTTGGCAATACCTGCGCGCCGGTTTCCGTCAAGCCCGCCGATAGCCACAGCACGGCCACAGCGAGAAGCGAAAAGGTCCCGGACAATCTCTTCATGGGTCCACCCTGCCATCGTTTTCGCCGGCCACGCGCCAGGCGCCGGAATACAGGTTCATCGTCCGGCCTCGAAGAAACCCCACCAAGGTGAGCCCGCTCTCCCGCGCCAGTTCCACCGCCAGACTCGTCGGAGCCGAGACCGCGCAGATCAATGGCAACCCGGCCGCCAGCGCCTTCTGCACGATCTCATAGGAAACCCGGCCGCTCACGAGCAGCACGAGTGCGTTCAGCGGTGTCATGCCTTGCTGAAGCGCCCAGCCGATGACCTTGTCGACCGCGTTGTGTCGGCCGACGTCCTCGCGTGCGACGAGCATCCGTCCAGTGACGTCGAAGATCGCCGCCGCATGGAGTCCGCCGGTGGCGTCGAACGCCTTCTGCGAGGCGCGCAGTTTCTCCGGAAGCGATTCGAGGATGGCGGCCGAAATTCTCAGGGAAGAATTCACCTGCGGATGCGTCTGGATGACCGCGTCGATGGCCGCCTTGCCGCAGAGCCCGCAGCTCGACGACGCGAAGACGTGGCGGGTCAGCCGCTGGAAATCCACCTCCACGCCGGCGGCGAGGAAGACGTTGATCACGTTGCCCGTCTGGCGCGCTTGGCCCGATTCGCAATGGGCCACTTCGACGATGTCCGCGGCGGACCGGACGACGCCCTCGGTCAGCAGAAAACCCGTGGCCAACTCCGCGTCATGGCCGGGAGTCCTCATCGTCACAGCGATGCTGCTCCCGCCCACGCGGATCTCGAGCGGTTCCTCGACCGCGATGGCGTCGGCCGTCGTCGAACTTCCTTCACCGTCGAGACGCCTGATCTCGACGGCTTCGGTCATCGGTTTGCTGGAACGAGTTTCGATCAAGTGACGGGTAGTTTTCGATGCCGTGGATGCGGCGCGCAAGGAGACAGCTTGAAGCCGTGGCGGCAATGGCTCGAAAGCCCCGGCGGGTCACGTCGCCCGCAGGACTTGCACGAGTGCATTGTAGTCGGGAACTCCGCCCCCCGCATCCACCACGCCGCGCCGGATGATCACGTTTCCTTCCGGCCAATGGACCTGGAGATTGCCGGAGGCGATTTCGGCGATGTGGACGCGGCAGGCGAGTTCGCCCAATTCGTTTTTCAGGAGAACGCGGTCGCCGTGGGACAGCTTTAACGCCGCCGCATCGTCCGCGCTCATGAACACCGCGTCGCGCCCGGCACCCGTCAGCGGATCGACCTCGGCGTAGATCAGCGTGTTGAACTGCTTCCCGCGCCGCGTTGAGACATGGAACCACCTGTCGGCACCAGCGGTCGTTGCTTGGACGTTCGAGTCCTTCGGCACCGGCACAAAGCGGAAATTCGCCCGGCCGTCCGGCGTGGCGAACTTGCCGCCGACGCACAGGTGTGGCCCGCCGTATTGGAAGGCATCGCCCGTCTTCCGCAGATGCTGCACGCCTTCGTAAAATGGAACCACCCGAGCAATCTCCTCGCGCATGGCCCAGCCAGTTTCGCAGGCGAGCAGAGGCGCGCGCTCGGGATGAACCGCCGCTGCGACGTCGCGCAGGATCTTCCACTCCGCGCGCGCTTCGCCGACTTGGCGCGGAATTTCCGGCGTGAACATCACCCGCCGTTCCGTGCTCGTCTCCGTGCCGCCGTCGTCCTGTTCGTAGCGCGTCTTCGCGGGCAACAGGATCACTTCCTCGCCCGGTTCGATGAACATCTGGTCCGTCAGGATGATGTCCTGATGCACGCGCAACGGAACTCGGCTCATCGCTTTGGCCACCGCGTCGGGTTCAGGCAGCGTCCTGAGGAAATTGCCGCCGACGGAATAGAGCACGTCGAGCCGCCCGTCGCCGCAGGCTTCGACCATCTCGGTCGTCGTCATGCCCGGCCAATCCGGCGCCGGAAATCCATACTGCGCCGAAAGCGCGGCCGCGTTCTCCGGCGTGACGGATTTGCCGCCGGGAAAGGCCGTCGAATACGCGCCCATCTCCGCGCCGCCTTGCACGCTGCTGTGGCCGCGGATCGGCATGATGCCGCACTTGTCGCGACCGACCCACCCGCGTGACAGCGCGAGATTGAGAATCGCCTGCACGCCGTCCGCGCCGTGCGGATGCTGCGTGATGCCCATGCTCCAGACGACCACGGCGTTCTTCGCCTTGGCCAACAGATCGGCGAACTCGCCGAACGCCTCCCAAGGCAAACCTGCCTTCGCCGACAGGTCATTCGGCTTCAGCGCGAGCAGTTCGGCCTTGAGCGTATCCCAGCCGTTCGTGTGTTCGCGGATGAACGTGTCGTCCACCGCGCCGCGTTCGATCAGGAGCCGCAGCACTCCGTGGAGGAAGGCGATGTCGCCGCCCTGCGCGACCGGAAACCACCAGTCGGCGAGGTCCGTGCCGAAGAGCGCGCTGCCGGCGGATGACGGCACCCAGTAGCGTTTCATGCCCGGTTCGAGGAACGGGTTCACCAGGACGATCTTCGTCCCGAGCTTCTTGGCCTCGTGCAGATACTTCGTGCTGACGGGCTGGTCGTTGGCCGGATTGGAGCCGAAGAAAATGACGAGGTCCGTCCCATACCAGTCGCGGTAGCCGCACGTCGACGCGGCCAAACCGAGCGTCGCCTTCATCGCGGCTGTGGAGGGCGAATGGCAGAGCCGCGCGGCGTTGTCGACGTGGTTGGTGCCGATGAACCGCGCCGCTTTCTGCGCCATGTAGTAGACCTCGTTGGTCACGCCGCGCGCCGTCACGAAGAAGGCCAGCCGCCTCCGATCGGACGCGCGCATCCGCTTGGCGATCCGTTGCAACGCCTCGTCCCAGGTGATCCGTCGGAAGCCGGCGTCGCCCTTGAGCCGCA
>JAYUUX010000052.1:0-2964 GCA_043754645.1 Verrucomicrobiales bacterium
AGGATCGTCACTGGCGGTTTCTCGAATTCGGATTACTCCTACCGCTCATTCCGAAATTGCACCCGAACGGTTCGGCCGGACCGCAACCCCACTGCCGGCTTGACCAAGACTTCTAAATTCCAGGAGCCGCCACGCGGTGCGGCTCCTTTTTTCTTCGAATCATTTCCTCATACGTCCAGGGCTCGGACGATTTCCATAACGCGGACGGGAGTGGCGGCGGCGAGGAAGTCGCGGCGGACCCGGGCATCCCTGAGAACGCGGCTGATCCGGGCCAATATGCTCAAATGCGCGGTCACGTTCGGGGCGACGAGCAGGAAGAACAGGTGCGCCGGCTGCCCGTCGATCGAGTTGTAGTGCAGCCCACGGTCATGTCGACCGAAGACGACGCACGACTGGCTCACCATTCCCACGAGAGCGTTTCTGGCATGGGGCAGGGCGATGCCGTCGCCGATGCCGGTGCTGTGGAGCTGTTCCCTTTCCTGAAGCGCCTTCAACAGCGTCTCCTGGGCTTCGGTGATGCTCTTGAGTTCGGGCACATGGGCCACCAGCGCCATCAGGACCTGGTCGCGGTCGGGATTCGCCAGACGAAGCAGGCTGTCGCTCGTCACGAGGACGTCGCTGAGGCGGAGGGCGGATGAACTCCCGTTTTGCATGGGCGGGACATTAGGAACCCCGCCGCGCGATCCAAGGAAATGTTCGCGTTGCCAATCGGGACGGCCGCTGGCTACCTTGCGCGCCCGTGGGTGGTTGGCGCAGTGGTTAGCGCAGCTGCTTTACACGCAGTTGGTCGGGGGTTCGAATCCCTCACCACCCACCATTTTCTCGTCGTGTCATGGAGACGGAATGAAAACCGCAAAATCTCTACGCATTGCTGGAGTCGTCGGATTGGCGTGTGGAGTTCTTGCCATCATCTGTTTGAACGGTTCATCGACGAGAGCGCGGTGATCGGAAGACATCACTTTTCTCGGTTACCAAAAGACTTCCAATGGGCTGGTTGGCAATTTCCGCGTCGCCCGCGTGTCGGGTGATCTCGTGATCGAGTGTTCTCCTACCAATCGTCCGCTA
This sequence comes from Verrucomicrobiales bacterium, assembly GCA_043754645.1. Taxonomy (GTDB): domain Bacteria; phylum Verrucomicrobiota; class Verrucomicrobiia; order Limisphaerales; family CANJSG01; genus CANJSG01. Next base: position 1,066 of record JAYUUX010000052.1, read on the forward strand.
AGTGCCATGTTTGACCAAGGACTGGTGCTGGTTTTCGGCAACATGGTTCCGACGAATGTATCAGTAACTGTTCCACGAGGCCTTAAGGAGGGGGAGTGGCGGTTTCGGGCAAGCTATCCATGCGGACGGGACTATGGCCGTGCAGGCAACCTGATTGCCGAAACGCCTGTCTTGGGTTCGACCTACCGGCAAATGTTCGATGACTACTGGGTCCTTGAAACTACTGCTCAGTTGAAACCGGTTGGGGCGCCAGCTCAGCCTGAAGTTCACATCAGGGTGCAAGGCGGCCAGTGAGCTCTGCAACCCAAGACACCATTCGATGCCAGCCATGAGTCGACGATCTTTCAGCGCATTCGTTTTTGGACTGCTCGTCCTTGTGGGGGTCTGTTTTGCGGATTCGTGGATGCTCCCGAAAACCGCCGTCTACCATTCAAAGTCGGGCAAGTTGCGGTTCACGGTCCGACCGCCGGAGGTTTCAACGAAACAGGCATTGTTCTCCTTGATGAATGAGGACTACCTGTCCGTGAACATGGTGGCGAACGGAAACACCAACCTCCGCCTCCACTGCGAAGGGATTCTTGAAGCGACCAACAAGCATGGCGGCTTTGACGTGCTCTGGCGACGTCCCCTGCTGAATCCCGTCGCCCCGACCTCGGTGCTGCTCCATGAAGGCACCAACGGGCGGCTTGCCGATCTGGTTGTGGTGACTATGGACGACTGGCACAAAACCGGAACGAGTTCGAACACGGTGGTCATGTATTCCTTTTCCGGACGTCAAATGTCCCGCCTTGCACTCCGGGACATGATCCAGAGACAAGAAGACATCGACAAGCTGCCCCACACGGCGAGTTCGGTGATTTGGAGAGGCGGAGAGAGAATCGATGAGGCCACTGAAACGTTGGTGCTCGATATTCCCCAGAGCGCGCCTGTGTCGATCAGCCTGAAGTCCGGCAAGGTGCAGCCTTAACAGATTACTGGCGGGTGGCGGGTTCCTGGAAACTTCATCCCCCGGCAAACACGGGCCGGAAGCCCGCTTCGGTCAGGATCTTGGCCACGTCTTCGCGGCGGTCGCCCTGGATCTCGATGTTGCCGTCCTTGACCGTGCCGCCGGTGCCGCAGGTCTTCTGCATGGTCTTGGCCAGTTGCTCCTTCTCGGGCAGGCCGATGCCCACGAAGCCCGTGACCACCGTGACCGTCTTGCCGTTGCGATGAGCTTTTTGTCTGATGATGTCGACCCGTCCGCGATTCCGATTCGGTGCGCGGCGTCCGGCCGCTTCTTCGGTCGGAGGAACCGCCGGTCCATCGGGCAGGCCTTCGAGGTTGAGTCCGGCGAATGGGTTCGAGCCAAAGCTGCCGGTGCCGCCGTCGGTCGGGATACGGTTCCTGTCGCTCATGGTATCGCTTCTGTTGCTTCAGACGGTGCCAAACCTCCCACCGAAAGCCAGACCCTGTCGAATGGCATCACACCTTCGGTTCCCATCCCTTGCGATACTCGCGGCGCCAGAGTTTGGCGGCCTCCTTGTCGTCGAGGATGCGACGTTTCACGGGGTCGAAGTCCAGGGTGTGGCCTGTGCGGTAGGCGATGTTGCCCAGATGGCAGAGCAGGGAACTGGTCTGGCCGACGGCGATCTCGGAGTTGGGCTTGGCGGTTCCACGGACGGCATCGATGAAGTTCTGGATGTGGACGACATCGCCGCCGGGGCCGGTGCCCTGGTCGACGAGTTTGCCGCGTCCGTCGAACACCTTGTAGCCGGAGGCGACCTGCTCCATGCGCATGCCGTTCTCGCCATACCACGCGACGAAGGGAACTGGCTCGCCGGTGCGGGGATTGCAGCTGCTGTGGTCCCAGGACGCGCCGCAGGTGCCGAAGTCGTAGGTGGCTATGGCGGTGTCGGGCGA
>JAYUUX010000053.1:0-3341 GCA_043754645.1 Verrucomicrobiales bacterium
TCAAGAACCTGCTTTCGATCATCACCAACGCGGCGTTCGTCCTCCAGCGCCAGATGAAGGACGCGCCGGCCCAGGCCCAGCTCCGCATCATCCGCGAGGAGGTCGACCGTTCCGACCAGATCCTGACCGAGCTGATGGGCTACGCGCGGCTGTCGGAGGGGCGCGTGGAAAGGCTGTCCGTCGCGGAGGAACTGGATTCGGCGATCGAGCAGGTCTTCCCGCCGGCCGCGAAATTCGAGGTCGAGGTCCGGCGGAGCTACGCGCCGGATCTTCCCTCCCTGCTGATGCAGCGGGGCCAGTTCTCGGAGATCTTCGTCAACCTGCTGCAGAACGCCCGCGAGGCGATGCACGGGAAGGGCCTGGTCGAAGTGGTCGCCCAGCACGGGCCCGGCCATTCGGTCGTCGTGACCGTCGCCGACACGGGCCCGGGGATTTCTCCCGAGAAGTTCCACCAGGTCTTCGAGAGCTACTACACCACGAAGGAGAAGGGTTCGGGCCTCGGACTGGCGATCGTGAAGCACAACACCGAGATCTACGGCGGAACCGTCCAGCTGGATTCGGGCCTTGGCCGGGGCGCGCGCTTCGTCCTACAGTTCCCCGCAAGGACCCTGTTGAGCACCGCACAATGAGCCTAGCGCTTCCGCCCATCCTGGTTGTCGACGACGAGAAGAACATGCGCCTCTCGCTGGACGCGATCCTCGCGGGCGAAGGGTATGCCGTCCGGGCGGTCGAGTCCGCGGAGGAGGCGTTGCGCCGGCTGGAGCGCGACGACTTCCTGCTGGTCATCACCGATGCCCGGCTTGCCGGCATGAACGGCTACGATTTCCTCCGTGAACTGGCCAAACGCTGGCCCGGCGTTCCCGCGCTGATGATCACGGCCCACGCCACGCCCCGCCTCGCCGTCGAGGCGATCAAGGCCGGCGCGCTCGACTATCTGGCGAAGCCCTTCGCGCCCGAAGAACTGCTTCATTCGGTCGGCCGTTGTGTCGAACGCTTCCGGCTGCTCCGGGAGAACGCCTCGCTCCGCACGCGCGTCAGCGAGACCTACCGACCCGACCAGATCATCGGGTCCAGCGCCAAGATGGTGGAGCTCCGCCAGCTCATCCACACCGTCGCTCCGACGAACGCCACCGTGCTGATCCTGGGTGAGAGCGGCACCGGCAAGGAATTGGTCGCCGGCGGACTTCACACTTTGAGCGCGCGCAGCTCGTATCCCTACATCCGCATCAACTGCGCGGCCATTCCCGAGAACCTCCTCGAGAGCGAGCTCTTCGGCCATGAGAAGGGCGCGTTCACCGGGGCCGTGAGGACGAAACCCGGCCGGGTCGAAGAAGCGGACCGTGGAACCGTCTTCCTCGACGAGATCGGCGACATGAGCCGTCCGCTCCAGGCCAAGCTCCTCCGCTTCCTCGAGGACGGGACGTTCACCCGCGTCGGCGGCAACGAGGAGCTCAAGGTCGACGTGCGGCTCGTGGCCGCGACCAACCGCGACATCGTCGACGCCATCCGGCAGAACCAGTTCCGCGAGGACCTGTTCCACCGCCTCAACGTCGTCCAGCTCCGGCCGCCGTCCCTCCGCGAGCGCGGCAACGACGTGATCCTGCTGGCCGAACACTTCCTCCAGACGTTCTCCACGTCGCTGATGAAGAGGTCGAAACGCCTTGCGGTGAGCGCGCGGCAAAAGCTTCTCGGCCATCACTGGCCCGGCAACGTCCGCGAGCTCCGCAATGCGATCGAGCGGGCCGTCATCCTGGAACCGGGCGAGGAGATCACCGCGGCCAGCCTGCCCGATTTCGCGCTCGAAACCCGGCTGCGCAAGGGCGAGTCGCCCCAGCAGATCCGTGTCGGGGCGCTTGACGAAATCATGTCGGACTACGAAAAGCAGGTGATCCAACAGGTGCTCGAACAGAACCGCTACAACCTGCAGCGGACGGCGGATCACCTGAAGCTGAGTCGCCATGCGCTGCGCTACCGGATGCAGCGGCTGAACATTTCACTGGAAGGGGTCGCCGCGGACTCCGGCAGCGACGAGCCTTCCGAAGAAAAACGGATCTGAACGGGAAACTATGCTGATGCTCGGGCAAGTGACGGTGCCCATTACAACGAACTGGTGGTCGGGCTTCGCCGAGGATTCGGTGAAACAGGTCCTCCTGCTGCTCGGGGCCATCGGCGTCGTCGCGCTGCTCGTCGTGTTCTGGGTGGTCTTCGTCCGGAAATCCAGCGGCCATGAACGTCGCAAGTATCCCAAATACCCCCAGTATCCCGACCCGGGTGGGCGGACCTCGGAATCCGCATCGTCGCGTGACGAGGATGATGACCGGCGCGAGCGGCGTTCTTCCCGACGCTCTACCGACGACGAATACGGCGACGAAGAAAGCGAGCCGGGCGAACGGCATCATGGGCGTCGGCGTCGCACGAGCGAGCATCGACCCCGCAACCCCACCCTCTCCGAGACGGGGGGCTTGCCACCGCTTCGCGATCCCGGGCAGCCTCCCCCGCAGTAATGCAGCATTCGCAGGCCATTACCCGCAAAAGCGCCTCGAACCTCGCCCTCGCCTTCATCCTGTTGCCGAAAGCGAAGCGGGAAGCCATGCCCGCGCTCTACGCCTTCTGCCGCGAGGTCGACGACGTGGCCGACGAGGACAACGTTTCCGTTGAACAACGCCGCGCCGGCTTGGCCGCGTGGCGCGAGGACATCCGCAAGGCCTGCTCCGGCGGCCAGCCCGAGTTTCCCACCAACCGCGAACTCCAGCCCGTCATCCGGCAATACGGCCTGAAGTTCGAGCTCTTCGACGAGCTGATCCAGGGCTGCGAGATGGATCTGGAAACCCATCGCTACGCCGATCTCCCCGCGCTGGAACTCTACTGCTACCGCGTCGCATCGGTCGTGGGAATGCTGAGCATCGAGATCTTCGGTTACCGCGAGCCTGGTTGCCGGAAATACGCATGGCACCTCGGCCAGGCTCTCCAGCTCACGAACATCCTCCGCGACGTGAAGGTCGATGCCCAACGCGGCCGCATCTACCTGCCGCTCGACCAGCTCAAGGCCTTCCGCGTGACCGAGGAGGAAATCCTGCGGCACGAATACTCCGACCGTTACGCCGCCCTTGCCCAGCACGTCGCCGGCGAAGCGCGCCGCCATTACAAGGCCGCCCGCGAAGTCCTTCCCGCCGGAGACCGGCGCTCCATGATCGCCGCCGAACTCATGGGCTCCGTCTATTGGCGGCTCTTGCGGAAGCTGGAACAGAAACGCTTCAACGTCTTCGGGCCCGACCTGACGCGCGTCTCCAAGCCACAGAAGATCGGCCTCATCCTCCGCACTTGGGTCCGGCTCGGAATGG
>JAYUUX010000054.1:0-2214 GCA_043754645.1 Verrucomicrobiales bacterium
TCCTTAGTTGATTCAATCTCGCCCAAAGAACAGCTACTGCTTTTCGGCGGCACTCCGACTCAACAACAACTGATAAACGCGACATGGCGGGCTGAGGCAATGGTTCCAATCATGTGGGCATTGAATCTATTTGAAGCGATGCCTGAACCGACACGCCTATGTGATCTTGAATTGATTCAGAAACGAATTCCTGAAATCGGGACCTCCACTGCCACGTTTGTTTCTGGAGCAACACTTCGTTCAGAGGAGGAGATTACAGACGCTAACGATCAGATTTTTGACCTTCACTGGAGTATTCGAGATGCACAGGTATTCGGTCGGCCTATTCCGAACGGCCTCGTTCCAGGAGTAGTTCAGGAAAGGCATCACGCGCTCAATTGGCTGGTAGGATATCTTGATCAAGATTGGGATGATGTGACGACTGACACGTGAGATACCTTCCCGACGTTCGCCTTGCCATGCTGTCGCAGCCCGCCAGCCCTTCGAATCCTTCGGCAAACTTGTAGCCGCCAAACCACGCAGTGCGTTTCATCATCGTCGCCACGATGAACACATTCCGCAGATTCGTTGCCGCCGCTCTGGTGATCGCACTGGGTTCGCTGGTGCCCGTCGGTGCCGATGAACCCCCGTCTCCCGCTCCGAAGACGCCCCACTCATGCCCGACCTGCAAAGGCGCCACGGCCTGCGTGCCCTGCGACGCCTCCGGCACGACGAAGTGCGGCACCTGCTCCGGCAAGGGCAAGATCCGGCAGCGCTGTTCCCGTTGCGGCGGCGATGGCCGCATCAGCACCACGCGACGCAGCGGCGGCAAGACCCGGCGCTCGTCCTCCTCCTGCTCGACCTGTTCCGGTCGCGGCTACCAGGAGACCAACTGCTCCAAGTGCGGCGGCGACGGCAAGATCACCTGCGACCATTGCAAAGGTGAGAAGGTCTGCCCGGTGACCGCCAAACCGAAACCCACGCCCGCACGGCAGCCGTAACGGCCAGGACCCGACCGCGGGGCTCCGGGACGACATCCGTTGTTTGACCTTTTGCCGGCCAATCCGTCATCGGCGGATCTCCCGCCGTCGCGTTGCTACCAGGGCCATCCAGCTTTGCGCCTTCTGCGCTTTTGCACGGCCTGATCTCAATCCCATTGCGCTTTCCCCGGCGAGGAGGCACAACCCCGCCCCCGAAGTTTCTCCGACGACCCTGACCGACACCATGAAGACCAAAGGCATGTCCGACGCGCAGTTCCTCGACCTCCTCCAGAAGGTCCTGCCCAAGGCCACCAAGGACGAGCGCCTCGCCGCCAGCATCTACGAACGCGTCGCCGAGGAAGTCCGCCTCATCAACAGCGTCCAATCCTTCGAGAAGTTCTGCGCCACCGGCTCGTTGCCCGATCTCGAACCCGCCACCGTATCCCAATACGAGAGCCACCTCGCGGACCGGTTCGGCGCGGACAATGTCGTCGTCACGCCGAACGAGAAGGGCGACGCCGTCGCCGTGGAGATCGCGCTCCCGGACAACAAGAAGATCACCAACCGCATCAAGGTCGTCCCGCCCGGCGAAGCCGAGGAAGAGGAAGTGAAGACGCCCTTCGTGCCGTTCCCCGTCTCATTGCCGGAAGATCCGGAACTCATCTGGCTGCTCGCGCGCCGCGAGGATTTTGGTCCCGACGAAGCCATGCGCGCCCTCGCCAAGATCGAGGAGGAATTCTGGCAGACCAAGACCGGCCAGAAGCTCCAGCGCGACCGCGTGGAGAAGACCTTCGCCGAATTCATCGCCCGCGTTCCCTCGGCCGCGCTGACCGAGAGCGGCCTCAAGCGCCACTACAAGGAACCCGAAACCCGCAAGACGCTCCACCGCCTTCTCCCCAGCGAAGCGCCGGTGAAGAAAGCCGGTGAAGCTTTGGACGCAGTGGAAGCGAGCGACGCAAGCCAGCCGCCGTGGTGAGTGAGCAGACTAGGAAGTCCCTTCAAACCCTGTCTGAAGTTTCGGCATGGTAGGGCGAAGGCTCCCGCCGAGCCGCCTGGAAACGCCCAGCAAACACGGCTCGCAACGGCGGCCACTCGGGAAGGCCCCAACCGGCGATGGGCTCCCCGGAACATCGTGCCCGATCCTTGAAAGCCACAGGGCGGCTCGGCGGGAGCGGCACGGTCTCACATGATGCGTTACAAAACGTGGTCACATGATGGGTGACACGATCCGGGGCGTATGCCTTGGAAAGCCACG